>JAFGHB010000021.1 GCA_016930255.1 Methanomicrobia archaeon
AAAGAAGGTTGACGCGGGAGATGATGACGGAGATCGACAGGGCGACTGCTGGATCTACCGAGCGAAGAAAGCAGATACGAAACTGCACGTATTTTACCACATTGGATAATACCGCGCTCTGCGAACTGCTGCATCCCGCTAACGAACCGAAAGAATTGGCAATTCGGTTCAGTATCGCGCACGCACTCGTAAAACCGGGTGAGACGACACGACCTCATCGGCTCAAGACCTCCGCAGAGGTATATTATATCGTGGATGACAAAGGGAAGATGTCTATTGACGACGAAACTGCGACACTCCATTCTGGGCAGGCTGTTTATATCCCGCCTGGCTCAAAACAGCATATTCAAAACACGGGCGATTCTGATTTGAAATTCGTGTGCATCGTTTATCCGATGTGGTGCCACGAAGATGAAGAATTGGTGTGAAATCCACCTCTCACCAGTCCACACGCTGACCGAGACCCTGAACCTCAGCATTCTGCACGGCTAACCGCGCGGCAACAGCGTCCTGTACAGCAACGCCGACAGATTTGAAGAAGGTCACCTGCTCCGACCGCGTGCGGCCCTGCTTACGTCCGAGCACGAGTTCGCCGAGTTCCGCGTGGAGATGTTCTTCCGAGATGGTACCTTGCCGGATGGGTTGAATCAAATCGCCAGCCTCGGCGAGTGCCGCTTCACGCGAGTCCACCACCACGAGTGCGCGCGACACGGTCTCCGCAGGCACTTCTTGCATATCCGGAGTGTACGAGCCGATTCCGTTAATATGCACTCCAGACTTGAGGTCAGCATCAGCGAAAACAGGGGTAACGGAGGTCGTCGCGGTGCAAATCACGTCTGCGTCAGCTACTGCCTGCTGAGGACTTGCAGCAGCACGTAAATCGCGGGGAATCGGCCCCGTGCCAGCCATTTCACTGATAAACGCTTCCACCCTCTCCTGGATGCGATCGTATACCCAGACCGTTTGAATCGCCCGTACGGTACAAATGGCTTCCAATTGGGTGCGTGCCTGTACGCCTGCGCCGAAAATGGCCGCAACCACACTATCAGGTCGAGCAAGGAGGTCAGTAGCAGCACCGGATGCGGCACCCGTACGAATGGCTGTCAGTGTTCCTCCCTCCAGCAGTCCCGTCGGCCGACCTGTGCTGGCCTCCAGCACCAATACCGCAGCATGTAGGGTGGGCAACCCTTGTTGTGCATTGCGGGGGAACACTGATACGGTTTTCACTGCCAACGCCTCGCCCTCTCTGTCGTCTACGAAGGCAGGCATGAACAGACTCTCGCCTTCGTGAGCGGGTATCACCACCTTGGCACGCAGCGGTACCTGAGCCCGACCATCCGAAAACGATGCAAAAGCTCGTTTCATCGCTGCTATACACGCATCCATAGGCAGTGCCATACGCACATCCTCCCCTTTAAGCACGATCATATATCTTCTCTCTCCTATTCCTTATTCTCGTAAAAACGATCCCGTTCGATTGCTTGCTAGTACTACTGTTATAATCGTGTTAAAATCTATTGGTATCGTAAGATAATATTTCAGCATTGCAAATCGTGTCCTTCCGAACCCGCAGCATTCGGAATTACTTAACCACGTGTACTTATACTACTAACCATAAACCCGTGACATGACAAGCAGGGAAGGGATGTAGAAGCATGCACGAATGGGCATTGGCAGAAGCGGTAATCGAGACGGCCATAGAGGAATCGCGAAAAGGGGGGCTGGAAGAGATCAGCGAAATAACCGTTCAGATCGGTGAGTTACAGCAGATAGAGCTCGAAGTGTTCCAGTTCGCCCTGGATGAAATAGCCAAAGCGCACGATGAGGACTCGTTACTGACGAACGCGAAGATGCGCCTGGAAACGGAGCGGGCGATCTTCAAGTGCCGCGTTTGCGGAACCGAATGGGATTATCGAGATACCTGCGTAAACGAGGACGAGGGCGAGGCGATTCATTTCGCTCCTGAGGTTGCGCATGTGTATGTCCGCTGCCCGTCGTGTAAGAGTCCAGATTTTGAGGTTATCCAAGGTCGCGGCGTCCTGCTCAAAGCGATAAAAGGGAAGAGGTAGGTTGCAATGGTAACAGATCCGCGTGTGAGCGTCATTGACCGGAGATTATCAGGCATCAAGCGAATCATTGCGGTAACCGGCGGGAAAGGCGGTATTGGCAAGAGTTTGACCTCGTCGCTGCTCGCACTGACGTTGTCGCGAATGGGGTACCGGGTCGGGCTGCTGGATCTGGACCTGTCTGCACCGTCAACGCACGTGATCCTGGGCATAGACAGTGTGTATCCGAAGGAAGAGTACGGCATCATCCCGCCTGAGGTGCACGGAATATCATTTATGAGCATTATCTACTTCACCGGTAACGAGCCCGCACCGCTGCGCGGCGAGGATATAACGAACGCGATGCTGGAGCTGCTCGCCATCACGCAGTGGGGCTCGCTTGATTTCCTCATTGTTGACATGCCGCCGGGCATTGGCGATGCTTCGATGGACGTTATACGCTGGCTGAAGCGAGCTGAGTTCCTGGTGATGACCACCGCTTCGAAAGTGGCACTAGAAACGGTGAAGAAGGTACTCAAAATGCTCGAGGAATTGCATAAGCCGATTATCGGCGTCATCGAGAATATGAAGATGAGGGAGTCGTCGGCGGTGCAAGACGAGCTGAACGGATTCAACGTGCCGATCTTAGGAGATATAGATTTTGATATGGATCTTGAGGATTCGATCGGAGATGCAAATACGTTATTAGAAACAGACATGGCAACACGTCTGAAAGCGATTGCCATGAATACTCCAGAGTTCCAGTTGAACTCAGATCTTTAGAATTTTGAAAAGGTCTTTTCTAACCTTCTCATCACCAATTATGTCCTCGATGGTGAAAAAGTAGTCAATAATGCTCTTGCTTTTTGCGATTTCTTCTTTAGCTTTTGTTGTTAACGAAACTCCTTGCATTATCAACACCGTTATTGATTTTGAGTTCTCTTGCTTAGCACGTCTTAAGCTCTTCAATGCCGCTCCAAACCTTTCGAGCACACCAGCAGGGTCAATACCGCCTTTTATTTCTACGGCTATTTGGATAAGATCCTTTTTATAAACCCCGATATCCGGTTCATTTCCCAATATGACTTTCTTCCCTGCTCGTAGTTTTAGTACTTCCCCTTTTCCATGAGCGATTTCTTCGAGCAACAGTTTTCTTTCGCGGATTCTTCTCTCTATTAAGTCCTTGATAACTATCTCAGCCTTATCTCCCTTGGTATTTTGCCATGAACCTTGTGCCTGCGAGCCAGCAGCCATCCCTCGCCATATATCGAATTCTCTGGCATCTATCTTTTCATCATGTTCAATCAGAATGCTGACGATTTTATTCAAATGCTTTGCGATAGACAAGGCACTATCATCTGTAAGTAAACCTTTTCCTCCTTCATATCGGGTTATGCTCAAGCTTACCCGGCTCATTGATTTCTGTGAGACCATCGCAAGCATTCTGTAATAGCTAATTCGTTTTGGATTTTCTATAAACACATCGGGATGTGAAAACACTATTATAGGTTTAATACCTCGATGAATTGCTCTTTTCCAAGCTCTTTCAGTAATTCCCAACTTAGTTCTATTCCAGTCAAGCTCTTCTCCTTTTATCTTTTCAAGTTCATAGGCGATTTCAAGTAGTCCCCACTCATGAAGTTTTTGATGAAAAAATTCACTTTTCGTAATCTGATCAATTGTCCAACTTTCTTTTTCTTTTTCTGAAGGCATAATTATTTCTCCCACATAACGATGCTCTCTCTCACAGGGACTCTCCCATACTTCTTCATCTGTTGCGAGCTATTACCTTTATATCGTGCTACTATAATTTCCTTCACCTCAAATCCAACCTCCTCTGCCATTTCAGAAAGCACTAAATCCACGGGTATCAACTCACCTTCAAATCGAACATTGTCCACAACCATAGCAACTTTAGCTCCAGGAGCTAGTACTTTAAACCACTCTGCTATAACCTTCTGCATGTCTATGAAATAAGTTATAATCATGCTCGGTATTTTAGGATTGTTGAGTTTTTTCATTTCTAAAATTTCAACCACTTCTTTTATTAATTGGTGTGGTGGAGTTTCATCTTTTCGTATTTTTGATTCAATATGTGACCGCAAAATACCAAAACGGATAGCTTTTAGTTCATCAAAATTGTTGACAAAATGGAAACATAACTCAAGTGCATAAGTTCTCGTGTAATCATAACGATTCGCGTATGGTGGGGAGGTAATAATAATAGTAGGTCTCCTCTTGAAGTTAATGTCAGATAAATCTCTTGTGTCTCCAAGAAATACATCAGGCATAACTTCTTCTGTTATTGCGGGATTATGATGGAGTAGTTTCATACGGTGGATATCTTCTTCCACCTGTGCGATTTTCCGGTTCATTGCGTCAATAGGATTGGAAGTTTTTTTATCACGCGTTAATCGGAGAAATTGCCCGTCTTTTGATGTGAAGCTGCATTCTTCCAAAATAGAAAAGAAGAGGAAGAGAAGAAGATCATGATAGGGTGAAGGCAAACTCCCAATAGCGGCTTTTAGTTTCCTGAGTGCTAAAAGAGTTTCAGAATCAAAGGCAACTTTCATGATGGGTACATCTAATGCCACTTTTGCAGGCTCGCTTTTTTGTATTTGTGGTTTCAGAGCGGCCCAGATATTCTTCAGTTCATTCTCTTTCAGTACAAAAAACGCTGGCAACGTTTTTGAGATAAAATAAGCTATGGGCAATCTATCGATCCCCACTGAGGGGATACCGTGAGTCAAAGATACGAACATCGTGGTCCCCAGTCCAGAAAATGGGTCAAGCACATAATCACTGGAGTCCGCTTCAAACCGTCTCAAAAACTCCGTTACAAAATCGAAAGCAAAAGCTTCTTTGTACCTGTAAATTCTCAAAAAGGGAATTTTTCTATTTCCTACATAAGAAACGTTAGAGCCTAACTGTAACTCTTCGTGTATGATCTCTTTGAATTTATTTTCGATTATTTCTCGTCTTGAGCCAAGAGGGTAAAGACTTGCTATCGCCGTTGGTTCTTCATAAAAAAGCATCTGTTGAGAATTATTGCCTGCTAACTCCCTTTCTCGCGAGATGTTTTTCATATCTATCTCCTTTAATCTTATCTATGCTGCTATTTCATAAAACGTTATCAACATATCCTCGGCACAGGGTCGCCAATCGGTGTCTCGACAATCCGCTTGCCGCCAACGCGCGTCTTCATAACGACGCCCTTGAGCTCATCTGTCACCGAGCCAATGATCGCAGCGTCTTTTCCCTGTTTCGTTGCCCGTAGCGCGTCGAGCACCTCGTCTGCCTTCTCTTTTACAACGCCCAGAACCATCTTTCCCTCGTTGCCGATCTCCAGCGGATCTATTCCCAACAGCTCGCACGCGCTCCGAACCGATTCCCGTACCGGGATCTTATCCTCCTCTATCAGGATGCCCACGTTCGATTTCTCACTGAACTCATTCAGTAAATTCGCGAGCCCCCCGCGCGTCGGATCCTTCATCGCAACCACACCGCCAACCTCTAAGATCTTCTGGATAGGCTTGTTCAACGGCGCTATATCTGATTTCAATTCCGTATCAAACTCGAACCCCTCCCGGAACGAGAGCAACGCAACGCCGTGATCGCCGACGTACCCAGAGACGATTATCTGATCGCCATCGCGAAGATTCGAGTCTGTTAACCAATTTGCATCAAGTTCCCGGTACTTCCGCACCTCCTCCAGGTTCCGGTCTAAAGCCGCGGTTCGCCTGCCGATCGCGGAGGTGTTCACCACCAGCTTCTCCACTGCGCCGCGTTCAACCACTTTCGTATCTCCGGTGGCTATGGGGACCTCAGCCTCCTCACACGTCCGCCGCATGCCAGCCAAAACGCGCTCGAAATCGCTCAGCGGAAAGCCCTCCTCTATAACGAACGCCACCGATAAACAGAGCGGTTCCGCACCCATTACCGCGATATCGTTGACGGTGCCTGCGATAGAGAGGCTTCCGATATCACCACCCGGGAAAAAGAGCGGTTTCACGGTATGCGAATCGGTCGTGAAGACGATATCATCAACAACGGCAGAGTCGTCCAATGCCTGTAACGGCACCTCTATCGCCGCTTTTGCTCCGTTGCCAGTACGAAGGCCGTCAAAATCAAAGTAGCGAAGCACAAGCTTGAGCAACTCATGCATCCCCTCGCCGCCTGCACCGTGTTCCAGTTTTATGCTGCCTTTCATCTCCATTCCCTGTACACTCATGAACGAACAAACAAACAACAAACAACTATTCGCCTTCTTGATAATACCTTATAGTTTGAGCAGTATTAAGAAGTAGTGCATATTAAGTAGAGAAACCATCAAAAGGTAGGAGTCGCCGGTATGGGTTCAAAACGGAGATTGATATTCGTCACCACCAATGCGCACAAAGTACGGGAGATAACGGATCTGGCAGCGTCGGAATCGAGTGAGATAACGATCGAGCAGCTCGATTATGACTATCCTGAGCTCCAGCTTGACGATATAGAAGCGGTAGCGCGCGAAAGTGCGAATTATGTGCGTGCACAGACGGGAATTAAAGAGCCCTTCTTCCTCGAGGATTCCGGCCTGATTATCCCAGCTTTAAACGGTTTCCCGGGTCCTTTTTCCGCCTTCGTCTTCAAAACGATCGGAAACGAAGGGATCCTGAAATTGATGACTGATAAGAAGGGCGACGAGCGCAGGGCTACGTTCAAAACGGTCGTTGCATACTGTGATTCACCCAAGAGTGTGCCTGTTCTATTTGTCGGCACCGTTGAGGGGCGCATAGCAGGGGAGATTCGAGGTAACGGCGGTTTTGGCTACGATCCGATATTCGAGGTCGAGGGAGTGACGTTTGGCGAGATGAGCGCCGAGGGCAAAAATAACGTATCGCACCGCAGTAGAGCGTTCAAGAAATTTTTGGGTTTTTACAGCGGTGAGGTATTGAAAAAAACCGCATAGCTATATAGTATCATTGTTGATACGGTAATTTCGAAAAGTTTAAATACCCTCTGAGTTTTCTATGTGCAAGGGATGAAAAAGGGTAAGGCGCGGGAGTGGTTTACCGCCAAGAAGAAGGGTGAAACGGCGGCAGTGCTGGGATTTACCCCGTTTTTAAAAGCGCTTCTGGTCAATTCGGTCTTGCACAATATGTCAGTTTTTTTACCACATAACAAAAAATTTTTTGATTTCTTCGAGGAGCTTGCAGGTAAAGCAGAGGAGACCGCGCAATTGCTCGCGGATTTGGGTGCCGATTATCGTCCCTCCGAACCTCTTTCGCTGAACTCTGATTCGCGCAGCTCTAGCCTCTTACACGTTAGAGGACGGCTTAAAGTACTGGAAGGGGAAGGCGACGCGATTGTGCATCAAATCATCCAGGGTCTGTTTTATGACCATACGCGGGTCACTGAGGAGAAGGGCGATATCCGGTATTTCGCGCACAATCTTGATAACATCATCGACGGTGTGGAGAAGGCCGTGGCGCGATTGGCGTTTACGACGCGGCCCACCATTCCGGAACCGGTAAGTGAGTTTGCTCCGATCATCTTTGAGGCCACGGAAGAGATAAAGAAAGCTGTGTGCTGTTTACGCGATATACGACACAGTGAAATACCGTTAGAGGAGTGCTGCATAAGGATAAACGAATTGGAGAACGAAGCGGACAAACTCAACCGGAAATGGCTGAAAATACTGATGACCACGCCGACGGAAGATACTAATGAGGTGCTTACGCGGCTGCTGCTCAAGGAAATCGTGGATATCCTTGAAGATACCATGGACAACTGCGAAGACGTGGCGAACATTTTGGAGACCTTTAGATTAAAGGGCGGCATCTGATGGAGCTTGTGGCGATCTATGTTATCATCATCATACTCCTTGCACTGATCTACAATTTCCTGAACGGCGCGAATGACAGTGCGAATGCGATCGCTACGGTCATTGCTACCAAAGCGTTAACGCCGCTCAAGGCGTTGGTTCTGGCGAGTGTGTTCAACCTCGCTGGTGCGTTCGCTTTTACCGAAGTCGCGAAGACTATCGGCAAGGGAATCGTTTCGACTATAGGTCTGACCACCACTGTGTTCCTCCTGGTGCTCATCAGCGGCTTAATTGGTGCGATACTCTGGACTTATATTTGTACCGCAGCCGGCATCCCGATCAGTGTAACGCATTCATTGGTGGGCGCAATCATGGGTGCTGGACTCGCGGCGGGAGGAACGAGCGTCATTCAGTGGCAAATACTGACCGATAAAGTATTTCTTGCTATCGCGCTCGGTCCTTTTCTGGGATTTGTAGCAGGAGCTTTTATCTTTTCGTTCATCAGTTGGATGCTGTACCTCTTCTTTAAAAATACCCCCACACCAACAACAGCGAGGATCTTCAGAAAATTACAGCCTATTTCTGCCTCATTTATGTCGTTTAGTCACGGCATGAACGATACACAAAATGCGATGGGCGTGATCAGTGCAGCGCTAATAGCTGGCAGCTTCCTTGCCACGCCTTCTGGAGGTCAATTTCCCGTGCCCTGGTGGGTGCGGATAATCTGTGGCGTTGTCATGGCGCTCGGAACACTTTTGATGGGCTCAAAGGTGATAAGGACGATGGGGTGGCGATTAACGAAGCTGGCGCCAAGACACGCATTCTCAGCAGAAGCTGGTGCGGGCCTCGCATTGGTAGCGGTGAGTTTAGCCGGCATGCCGGTCAGCACCACGCACGTTATGGGCTCTGCGGTGATAGGCGGCACATTTTTTCAAAGCCTCAACAGAATCCGCTGGCCCGAAGTTGGCAGAATGTTCACAGCATGGGTGATTACTCTTCCGATTTCCGCACTCAATGGCGGTGCATCATATTGGCTCATACAGTTTTGGACGTGAGGACAATGAAGGATGATCCAGCCGTGAAAGCTCAGAAACCCACAGATAGCAGCCTTTGCTTCAAACTATATAAATTTTAACTAATTTATGATTATTACTACATTTATATATAGATCAAACCCGGTAGTTAGAAGTGAGCACAAAATGGGAAAAAATGAAGCGATAGTGATAGCGGCACTCGTGGCGATAGCAGTAGTGACAGTTTTGATACCAACGATGCACGCGGCGACGCCAACAGGCCTTTCCGGGGAACTGACCGTCGCGGGTTCGACAACGGTACTGCCGATCAATCAGGAATGCGCACGGCTGCTCATGGAAGCGAACCCTGATTTGCGAATATCCATATCGGGTGGTGGATCCGGCCATGGCGTCAAGTCGGTCGGTGCCGGCGAGATTGATATCGGTGCGGCATCGCGCGATGTAAAGGCTGCAGAAATGGAGCAATATCCGGACCTGAAACCAGTGGCTATCGGAAAAGATAGTGTAGCCATCGTACTGCACCCGAGCAATCCGGTAAACGAGTTGACACTGGAACAAGTGGCGAAGATCTTCAGCGGCGAGATCACGAACTGGAAGGACGTGGGCGGCACTGATGCTGCGATTCGGGTGCTAACGAGAGAAGAAGGATCAGGAACACGAGAAGTCTTCGAGACCTACGTGATGACGCCCTTTGACAAAGAAGTAGCAGGCGCGGCATCGGTAAAGTCGTCAAACGGTGAGGTGCGCGCAACGGTGAGCAGTGATTCCAGGAGTATTGGGTATCTCTCCCTCGGCTACGTTGACTCCTCGATCAAAACAGTCACGATTGATGGCGTAGAGCCGACAGTCGAGAATGTGCATTCCGGAGTATACCCAATTTCGAGGAACCTTTATCTCATCACAAAGGGAGAACCGAGCGCACTCGAACAGACCTTCATCGATTTCGTTTTGAGCAGCGAAGGGCAAGAAGTGGTCGAAGATGTGGGCTACCTACGAGTGGTCTCTCCGGCAGCACCAACAACACCAACACCAGCGCCGACTAAATCTCCAGCACCATCAGCAACACCGCTAACAACACCAACGCCTGAAGAGCCAGGCTTCGAAGCAGTATGCGCGATAGCTGGACTGCTTGCCGTGGCCTCTCTCGTGCTGAAACGAAAGCATGACTGAGTAAATAAACACACAAAATTGAGTCCCAGAAACGAAAAATGGAAAAAGGTGGAGCGATATTTTTTCCCCACTACTTTTATTTTCTTGTGATAGAAAGCTGGAAAAGGAGCAATGAAAATAGTACACCTTTCAGACATACATGCTGGTGGGTCTCACTTTCTGCCAGATCTGGCTGAAAACGTGATCGATACGATCAATAAGCTTAAACCGGATATTCTAGTCGTTACCGGTGATTTGACCGATAATGGCTATACTTCGGAGTTTGAAGAGGCGAAAGGGTATATCGAGCGGCTCGCATGTGATCTGAAGGTAATAATCCCTGGTAATCATGACGCGAAAAATGTCGGCTACCTTGGCTTTGAAGAGTTTTTCGGAGCACTGGTAAAGGTAGAGCGGAGCGAAGGGATAACCGTTGTCGGTATTGACTCGACTCAACCGGACCTCGATGAGGGCCATGTAGGGCGGGAGCTGTATGCATGGCTTGAGCAGAGCCTTGATACTGACGATTTTAAGGTTGTCGCACTTCATCACCATATAATTCCCGTTCCGAAAACCGGGCGAGAACGAAATATACTCACTGATGCTGGTGACGTACTCGAGTTGCTGATGAGATACAACGTCGACCTCGTGTTGTGTGGGCATAGACACGTGCCCTGGATCTGGGACCTGAACGGGATGATCATAGCAAATGCGGGTACCGCGTGCGCGGATCGTGTGAAATGGGGCATTCCGCAATCATTCAATCTCTTTGAACTCGAAGATGCGCAAAAAGGAACGATCAAGATATACCGGATGTACTCAGGTGGTGGCCAGGAGCTGGTTTTTGATGAGGAGAGGCAAAGAAGAGCGAAATGAGCGTTTTGGAAGATGTCCGCACCTTTAAATCAGAAAAGATGAAGGGACGGCTAGCGGAGAAGATAATAGAGAAGTTGCTCTTCATCTGCGCGCTCTCTTCGATCCTTATCGTGTTCTTTATTATCGCATTCATCTTGAAGGAGGGCTTTCCTGCCTTAACCCTTGGCGGTGATTTCATCGCGGGGATGACTTGGCGCCCTTCCCGCAATCAATTTGGTATTTTACCGATTGTGATAAGTACCTTCATCGTCGGCATTGGCGCACTGGCGATCGCAGCTGCGATAGGAATACCAGCAGCGATTTATCTGGCAGAATTATCACCGGAATGGTTCAGAAACATCATAAAACCAAGCATTGAGATGCTGGTCGGGATACCGTCAATCGTGCTCGGCTTCTTTGGGTTAATGGTGCTCGTCGTGTTTATCAGAGATACTATTGGCGGCTATGGGGAATGCATCTTAGCAGGCTGGATAATTCTTTCGATAATGACTCTGCCGCACGTCATCAGCATATCCGAGGATTCTATTCGCGCGGTGCCCGAGGCGTATAAGGAGGCATCACTTGGGCTCGGTGCGACGCACTTACAGACGATTAGGAGAGTAATACTGCCCCATGCACGTTCCGGAATATTGGCTTCGCTGGTTCTGGGTATGGGCAACGCGATCGGTGAGACCATGGCGGTGCTGATGGTTATTGGGAATCCAAACATACCCTGGATTCCCACAGGCGTGTTAGAGCCCGTACGTGTGCTTACCTCCACGATCGTAATCGAAATTTCGTATGCAGTCTGGGGCTCGATACACCAGCATGCGCTGTTTGCCCTTGGCGTTGTTCTGTTTATCATCGTCGCGCTGCTCAATGCGATTACCACTGCGATCATACGAAAGAGCGTAAGGAGGAGCGGGAGCAGATGAACAACAAGGAGAAGCTTGTAACCGCGGGTTTGTGCACAACGGCGCTTATATCTTTGGTTATTTTGTTCATCGTCGTTGGCTACATCTTCGTGAATGGGATCGGCGCAATAAGTCTCGAGTTCTTGCTCGAATCACCGTATCGATTTGAACAGGGCGGTATATTCCCGCAAATCATCGGGTCGTTATGTTTGGTTTGCGTCTGTTTGTTTTTCGCGGTTCCGTTAGGTGTGGCCTCGGCGATCTATCTCGCGGAATACGCGCCTGATAATAGACTTACCAGTAGTGTGCGGTTTTTTGTGGAATGTTTGGCGGGCATACCGTCAATCGTGATCGGCTTATTTGGACTGATATTCCTCGTCTATTACCTTGGGTTCGGCATTTCCATGCTCTCCGGCGGGTTGGCACTTGGGGTCATGATTCTGCCATGGACGGTGAGAGCGAGCGAAGAAGCGATAAAGACGGTACCTCAAGCGTACCGTGAGGCGTCCCTCGCGCTAGGAGCAACCAAGTTGCAAACCATCCGGAGCGTGGTGCTAAAAAGTGCCTATCCCGGAATTATCACCGGTGTTTTGTTAGGCATGGGAAAAGCGCTCGGGGAGACTGCTGTTGTTCTTTTAACCGCCGGTTCGGGGCTGGAATCCTTCTTGCCGAGATCCGTATTCGACCCTGTCGGCTCATTACCGGTTTATGTATACATGCTGGCTACGCAGGGGCATACGTCAGCCGCGTTCGCCGCTACTTTTGGAGCTTCGCTCGTGCTCATAGCACTATTCTTGTCGATAAGCGTATTTGCGCTAGTTCTTCGGAATCGCTACATTAAGCGTTTGACCGGCGGGAGGAGAAGTTAAGAGACAAATAAAATGAGTGAGATAGAAACGAGGGGTTTGAATGTGTATTACAGAGATGGAACAGTGCACGCCTTAAAAGAGGTGAACATAAAGATTGCAGCGAATAAGATAACGGCGTTGATCGGACCATCGGGCTGCGGCAAGACGACTTTTCTCAGAGCGTTGAACCGGATGAACGAGCTGAGAGGCGCGAAAACGACTGGAGAGGTGTTGTTGGACGGCAGGGATATATATAATGAAAAAGAGGACGTCATTCAGTTGCGGAAGAAAGTAGGCATGGTATTTCAGCAGCCCAATCCCTTTCCGATGAGCATTTATGATAACGTCGCCTATGGTCCGCGGATTCACGGGCAGCGAAACAAGAATTTGGACGGAATTGTGGAAGAGAGCCTGAAGAAAGCGGCACTGTGGGATGAAGTCGAAGATCGGTTAGAAGAGAGCGCTTTGGGGTTCTCTGGTGGGCAGCAGCAGCGGTTATGCATTGCCCGTGCTCTCGCGGTGAATCCGGAAGTCATCCTCTTTGACGAGCCATGCTCAGCATTAGACCCCATATCGACTGCAAAAATTGAGGAGTTGATGGCTGAACTGAAGAGTGAGTATACAATCGTGATAGTCACGCACAATATGCAACAGGCAGCTCGGGCATCTGATTTTACCGCGTTCTTCCTCATGGGCGAACTGATCGAATTTGGTGAGACCGACGAGATCTTCGAGCGCCCAAAAGATAAGAGAACAGAAGATTATATTACTGGGAGGTTCGGCTAAATGGCGGTACGAAAAGAATATAGAGCGGAATTAGAAACGCTCAAAGCGGATGTGTTGAAAATGGGCGAGCTCGCTACGGCGGCGGCGGAGAACGCGATCAAAGCTCTTGTCGCTCATGATAAAGACTTGGCATCAAGGCTGATCGAAGAGAACAGTGTAATAGACAAAATAGAATTCGACATAGAGAATCACTGTATGAAACTGCTAGCGCTACAACAGCCCATGGCCGGTGATCTCCGAATGATAGGAACGTGCTTAAAAATCATAACGGATTTCGACCGGATAAGTGACCTTGCGGGTGATATTGCCGAGATCGTGTTGATAATCGCGGATGAGCCGTATGCGAAACCGCTGATAGACATACCGCGGATATCAGAGATAACGCAGGGTATGCTTGCTGATTGCCTTGATTCGTTCTCATCGCACCGGATAGAGAAATTGGAAGATTTTTCACAACGCGACGACATGGTTGATGGTCTGTTCGGGCAGATTAGGCGGGAGTTGCTGGCTATAATGATCGAAAATCCACGCTCTATCACCAATGCGAGTCATCTCATCTTCATCGCCTTGCATCAGGAGCGAATAGCAGACCATGCATGTAACATTGCTTCTCGGATTATTTACATGGTTACCGGAAGGAGGCGGAAGTTAGAATGAACATTAACCAGTTCAGCTTATCTTCTTCGCCACGAGTTCAATAGCCCTCGTAATGCTGGTTTTTGGCCGTATCGTGGCGACCGGTATAGTAACGACCTTCTCAACCGTGGAACTGACGATAGGGGCACAGACCAGTGCGGATGCCCCGTCCCGTTCCGCTTGCATCGACCTGATGATCGCCTCTTCGATGCCCGTAACCGCATATTCCTTGATGTCCATAGTCTCTCGGCCCACGGTGATTGTCGTTTGTTCTATCTCGTCTAACACACCCCGCGTACCAATAATGCCAATAAATTTGTGCTTCTTGCTTGCCGCGTCGGCTTCTATCTCTTGTATTGTGCTTAATATCCGTCGGAAGGTGCGCAAATTCGGATCACGCTCACCCGATAGGATTTTATAAAGCGTGCTTGCTGATATGCCCGATTTCTCACTGAAGTCACCCATGCGCAGTCCCAATTTCTGTTTAATCGCTCGTGACAGTACTTCAGGGAGCGGTTTATCCTGCACGAAGATCTCGGCTACGATCTCCTCAGCGATGGTCATGCCGTATAGTATAAGGGGCAGCCACTTATATATAAACTATTGCCTGCGGTATTGTACAAATGGGCATTCCAGTGCCGACCACGATAGAAACCCGAAAGGGCACGTAGAAACGCGAGCCCCGTGGTTTTTTAGAGTAATGAAGCGAATAAGCATATAAGATAAGAGCAGAGTAACCGTGAAGAGAAGAACATGGCGAAGAGAAGGACCGTAGCGGAGATAGCCGAGAAAGTAGAAAGCGAGACGGCGGTGGTGATGACTGCCGAGGAGCTTTGCAACAGCGTACGGGATGGTGAGGAGATCGGATTTGAAGCTGTAGATGTCGTCACTTCTGCTACGTGCGGCGTGATGAGCGGAACGTATGCAGCCCTTTCGTTTCCTGTCGCGGAACGAGACGCGTTTGAGCGTGCAGCAAAAGTCTTCTTGAACGGTGTGCCGGCATTTGTGGGGCCCTGCCCGAACGAGCGGCTGGGGATCGTGGATGTAATCGTTTACGGGTCCTCCCGCAGGGATAACAGCTATGGGGGCGGGCATCTGTTCAGAGCGCTGGTTGCGCATGAAGAGATAGCGGTCGTGGTGGAAACCGCAGACGGTCAAGAGCTCGAAACGACAACGACGCTCGATGATATCCCGTTTGCGAGACTCTGCAGCACGCGTAATGCGTTTAAGAACTATTTTGCCTTTGTCAATGCGCACGAGGGCGAAGTAGCATCGATATTTTCCGTGGACAACTTGAAAGGCCCGTGTAAGAAACTGTCGTTCTCGGGCTGTGGCGAGTTGAACCCTCTGGAGAAAGATCCGCTTTTGGAGACGATCGGCATAGGCACGAAAATCTTGATGAACGGCGCCGAGGGTTTTGTTATCGGTCAGGGCACACGGAGCTCTGCGGAAAAGCCGAATTTGATGGGTATCGCAGATATGCACGGGATGCAGCCTGAGTATATCGGTGGTTTTCGGACTTCCGCAGGGCCAGAGATAGTAAATTCCTGGGCAGTGCCTATCCCGATAGTGAACGAGCGCGTGCTGGAGACCGCCAAGAAGCTCGATGAGGCGATACCGCTGGGTGTTATGGATGTCCATACCAGACTGCCGGTGGGTGAAATCACCTATGCCGATGTCTGGCGTGACGTTTCCGTGCGGTTCGTTCGCTCAAGCTGTATCGAATGCGAAGAGTGTCAGGTTGTGAGCCGGTGCCCGATGGGAGCTTTTGATGCTCTGACCAAAGAGCTGAACGAGGCTGTATGCTGCAACTGCGGTGCATGCGTACCAGTATGCACGGGCGGAGCCTTTAACTCCGATCTCGGCGTTGTTACGGTTGCGGGCAAGGAGATCCCGGTGACTCTGCGGCAGTCAGACAGGAAACGGGCGGCACAATTAGCGGCGATGCTGAAGCAGAAGATTTTGGACGGCAGTTTCACGCTTGTGGAGCGGGTAGCACGGCTTAACATTTGAAGCGAACAGGTGAAATGAAGAATGGGAACAGAAAAGTATCATTTGAAATGTGTGGAAGGCGGAGAGCTTGTAGTTACCGACGGCTATACAAATACGTGTCCTGAAGGTCACGATTCGCTGTTACGGACGGTGTATAGCAAAAAGCAGATACAGAAACGTTCGGGACAGGGCATGTTCAACTATATTGACTGGCTGCCCGTGGACGAGGCGATACCGACGAGTGCGAGTCCGATCACGTACAAAAGCGACGGATTCGGAAAAGAACTTGGACTGATGAATTTGTACATAGGGTTTAGCGGGTACTGGCCGGAGCGAGGGGCGTTCATGAAGACCTGCACATTCAAGGAGTTAGAGGCACTGCCGACGGTACAACGCGTGAAAGAACGCGCAGGCGGGAAAATCGTGATCGTGGCTTCGGCTGGGAATACGTCACGAGCGTTTGCGGAGGTCGCCGCTGCAACGGGCATGCCCGTTGTCACAGTCGTGCCAAGCGGTTCTCTCCCGCGGATGTGGACGACTACGGGCAACCACGACAGCATCTTCTTGATCGCCGTGGATGGCGATTACTCGGATGCCATCGCCGTCGGCAAGCAGATAGTACAGATGGAGGGGCTCGTAGAAGAAGGCGGAGTAAAGAACGTAGCGAGAAGGGATGGCATGGGTGTGGTCGAGCTTGAAGCAGCATTCGCAATGAGCGGTCTGCCGGACTATTATTTCCAGGCGGTGGGCAGCGGCACGGGCGCGATCGCCGCGTGGGAAGCGTTTAGCAGGCTCATTGACGATGGCCGCTTTGGTACGAAAATGCCGAGGATCGTGATCGCGCAGAATTTCCCGTTCGCGCCTATGGTCAGTGCCTGGCAGGCTGGTCGAGCGGAGTTCATCGCAGATATGGACATGAAAGATGCAGAATCGGCGATTCAGCAGATGTACGCCGACGTGCTCTCCACAAGGAATCCGCCGTATTCCATCAGAGGCGGCGTCTACGATATGCTTTCGAGTACGAACGGGACGATGTACGGAATAACGAACGACGAGGCACGGGAAGCAGAGAAATTATTCGAGGGTGAGGAAGGGATCGATCTTGACCCTGCGGCATCCGTGGCGGTTGCGTCTTTGATAAAAGCCGTGGATGACGGGGTCGTTAAAACGGAGGACAGGATTTTGCTGAATATCACCGGCGGCGGTTATAAACGAGTGAAAGAAGATTGTAAACGGTACGAAATCGGAGCACGGTGTGAGATGAAACCCTCTGATCAAGGGGCGTTGGATGACGTTGAAAAGGAGCTGAGGGAGTTTTTTAGGGCACCGTAACGTGATAAAACTGAGTTATTGGAATAAACGTTGGAGATACAAAAGATATATATACAATCGGTAACAAAGATAGAGGTAAGACAAAACGCCCGTTAGATGGGTTATTTGAGAAAGAGCCAGGAGGCGTTGTGAAAAGATGGGCGGGAGGAACATCGGTGAGCTGGGAAGTTCCACCAGAGGGAGGTATATACGAAGTACTTCAGATATAACATCGAAATGGTATGATATACGAACCGGTTCGGATATAAACGAGTTATATGAAAGCTCTGGCAGTGGAAATCTAACAATAAAGTTCGCAAATCCTAACTTGGTTGGGAGAAGGTACAATGACCAATTTTCTAAAAACCTACTTCTCGCCTGAAAAGAAAGCAGCTAGACTCGAGAAAAAATTGCATAAAGCTATTTCAGCTAACAATCAACAAGAAATGATCTCTGTTTTTTTCAAAGAGTTTATGCTTCTATTTAGGAAAAAGAAGGCTCAGCTCCTTTCTAATTTAATTTTATCATATGGCCCGAATATTGCGGATATTACTTCATTAGAAAAGAAAATTTCATCAGCCTGCCTTAAACAAGCTGTCAGTTTCTTGGAAGAGAACAAGCTGGATTCCGCTGCACTTAAGATGTGTGACCAGTTTGAATTCGATATGGAAGCCATAGAAATTCTAGCAAAGCGAGGTCAAGCCAACGAACTAGCTATGCGTATGGCAAAGGATAATATTATTAATAAAAAATACGTTACAAAAGCGATAATATCTTGGGAAAAATATAACGGAGATATTAGAAAGAGCCCAACAATGGGGGATGTTCTCAAAAATATAGCTAAATTTTCGATAGAGAGTATTCCCGATAATTCACGAGTAAGAGAGATTATTGGACAATTCAAAGAAGCCGCTTTTCTATATGCCAAAGAAGGAGCTTTCGGCAACGCTGCAAGATGTTATGAGAAAGCAGAACTGTATCTGGAGGCGTGCAAGATTTACGAAGATATCGGAGATAAAGAAGGAGTTTCAAGGGCTGCTGAATCGTTGGGGGATTTGGAAAAGGCCTTAAAATTCGTCGTCAAACCAGAACGTAAAGTAAAACTTTTTATCAGAATGGAAAGATTCCTTGAAGCACGTGAATTCGCTGCGGGTCTTGAATCTCCTAATGAATATTTCGATTTGATAAAAGAAACGGCAAGAAAGCGGATGGAGGTAAAGATAAAAAGTCATGACTTCATAGGTGCAATGGAATTAGCAGATGTTACAGAATGTAAATTTTCCGAGAGAGAAGAAATCTTATTGTTAGGTCGTCAGCATTTTGATAGAAAAGTTGCCTCTGCCACATCGGAGAAAGATATTAAGTTAATATACAGAGACAGACTAAAACTTGAAGAAAAAGCCGGACATTTTGAAGATGCTGGAAGAATCGCTGAAGAAGTTTTAAAGGATTTAAACCTTGCCAGTTTATTGTATGAAAAAGCAAATCTGTTCAATCTTGCCATCTATGTGGCATCTGAGCATTTTGAGGGGCAGGAAGACAGAAATGTTGCGAAAATAAGATTAGCAGAGCTGCACGAAAAAGGAGGTAATTTATTACGAGCAGCTAGGTTATATGAATCAGCAGAAATATATGATAAAGCTTATGCGTTATATGAAAACATTCGACACTTCAATAAGGCAGTTGAATGTTATCTCAAAACATCCAGCCCCAGTCAAGACATTCTAATTCAGCTTTACACAGGAGCAGGAGAATTTGAGAAAGTTGTTGAGATTTATATGAAGTCTGGGACTTTTCGAGATCTGGATAAAGCTTTATCTATTGCGAAGACCCATAATCTGACAAGTCATTTCAGGGTTATACAAGACAAAATGTCAGAATTGTTGTCAGGAAGTGAGGAGGATTTAAAACGGTACTTTACTAAAGCAAGGGATGAAGTGCTCAGTTCATACTCTCCGATATTTGGAATTGATTTTGGAACAACGAACTCAGTAGCGGCAATATTTAACAAAAAGAGCAAGAAAGTGGAAATAATCCTTACTTCTCGGGGTTCTGAATTTGAACCCTCTTTCTTTGGAGTTGATGAAAATAATCATCCTATTTTTGGCGACGCAGCTCGGCTGAGATCTTTAGTTGCGCCCGACTGTGTTGTGGCTCGCGTTAAAAGGAGTCTTGGCGAGGGAGGAAGTTTTTCGCTGGGAGGGAAAAAATATAGAAGCGAAGAAGCTGTCGCGAAAATTCTTCAGAGGCTTAGACTAAATGCTGAAGCGTATTTGAAATCTAAAGTAGAAGCAATGTTTTACGATCTTTTAGAGAGCAACAATCTGAGATTTCCTGAAGAAGTATTAAAGGAATTTCTGAATAAGCAAAAGGGCTATGGCCATCTGGAGGATGTCGTCTTATCCGTACCAGCTTACTTCAATGATAATCAAAAGAGAGCTACGAGAGATTCAGCTGAGATTACAGGGCTTCGTGTTCGGCGTCTACTTCACGAGCCTACGGCGGCAGCATTTGCTTACGGCTATAAAAAACAATATACGGGAAAATTAGCAGTGATAGATTTAGGTGGCGGGACTCTGGATATCTCAATTCTGGATGTAGGAGAAGGAGTATATGATGTCCAAACCGTAGGCGGTGATACAAAACTAGGAGGAAGCGATATTGATGCTGAACTGGTTCGACATGTAGTAAAAGATATAAAGGCGATTCTGGGGATAGATATTAGTCAAAAGACTCATCCGGCCGAGATCGCTCGCTTGATAGATGCCTGTGAGAACTTAAAGATAAATTTGTCTTCAGTAAACGAATACACAATGGAATTAGTGTATTTTTTGAATAGGCCTAAATACACTTTCACAATGAAAAGGGAAGAATTAGAAAAACTGTCCAAATCTATTCTTGATCGTATAGGGGAAACAATCGAAAAGACAATAAAAGAGAGTGGTTCAGATTTACATCATTTCATTTTAGTAGGGAATGCTACAAAGATGCCAGTAGTCAGTGAGTTGGCTGAAAAGATTATTCGTGCAAAACATTTAAGGGGTATCGATCCAGGAACTGCAGTGGCAATGGGAGATGCATTAGAGGCAGCTATTCTTTCAGGTGATTTAACACAAACGTTACTCTTGGATGTAGTTCCTTACAGTCTCGGCATTGCAACATTAAAGAAAGATTCCAGTATGGGCGAAAAAGAGATTAGTGGATTAATAGAGAAAAACTCGACAATCCCAATTCAGAAATCGCATATTTATACGACAAAAGAAGATAATCAATCTAACGTTCATATAGAGATATATCAAGGCGAATCAAAAGAGCCACACAAGAATTATCTCTTGGGGGATTTTGTTCTTGGCGGTATTCTACCTGCTCCTGCTGGCACTCCTCAAATAGAAGTAACGTTTGATATAGGTGTCGATTGTATCTTAACTGTTACAGCTGTGGATAAAGCAACAGGCAATAAGCAGTCAATAAGAATTGAGGGCGCTGTTACGCTTTCACCTGTAGAGAAACAAAATTTAAGCAGATACTTTGCAGAAAGTGAAAATATCCATTCATTAGAGAAAGACTTAGAAAAAGTAAGGATGGAAATCGAGCATTCAAAATCGTCTTGTAATAAAGCAATTAAAGTTGCTGAGCAGTCTATCAAGGATTTCTTTGAATTATTTCATGAGAAAGTAGAGGTCAACGCACGGCTTTACAGGGCTGATAAGGATCAGACCAAGGCAATTCAAAATATGTTTCCAAAAAAAGATAAGTTTATCTATGATATTCCGAAATATAGAGATAAATTTGCTTCAGTAATCAACAATCTAAGGCAAACTGAAGTCAGACATTTAGATTTTAGTGATAAAGATATCGTTTCAAAGTTGAAAGAACGAATTGATGCCTTGTCAAATTACGATGAGGCTCTAGAAAATGTCATAGAATCAGTTGAGAAGAATGTCACAAATATCGTGACGAATTGGATACAAATTTTGCAATCTATGGAACCTGACACCGAGAAAATGACCCCTCTGGAAATGGCCAATTATCATCTCTCAGCAGGAAGAGCTAATAAGGCAAAGGAAGTACTGGAACCTCTCGCATCGAGTGCAGAAGGCTTGACGAAGGAAGCCTTCTATCTTCTTCTGAAATGTTATGCCCGGATAGGATTGAGAGATGAATATAGGGTTGCGCATAAAAGATTTGGCAATTTGTTTGGGATAATCTATCCGGATTTCAATCGATTAAATACTTTCCTAAAAACTGTGGATGATTCTGTTTTTATGATTCAAGGAATTTCTCAGCAACATGGCCCTTTCTCTGGTAGTGGCTTTTGCATTGCTCCAAATCTAATTGTTACAAATCGTCATGTGATTGAGGGAACGACACCATCAAATCTAAAAATTATCGGCAAATGTGGAATCTATAACGCTGATGATATAGAATTGAATCCAATCAATGATCTAGCAGTATTGAAAGTAAGTGGTAATCTGAAGCCTTTCAGATTGGGTGAGTTTAACTTTGTGGAGCCAGGTGAACAAGTTCTATCGATCGGGTTCCATTCTCCAAGCTCTAATGTGCACAGCGAGAATATCTACATATCAAAAGGAATCGTCAATTCCATCAGGAACATCGATGCTTCATCGGAACGTGTCATTTTTATAGATGCAAAAATTGGAAGTGGAATGAGCGGAGGTCCGTTAATAAATGACTTGGGGGAAGTTGTTGGTATTGTTACTCTCATTAGATATGGAATAGGGAAGAGTGAAAAAGGGATGTTTGCTGTGGAAGATCAGCCGGTAGCGTTGCCGGTTCATTTGGTCAGAAAGTACTTAATGAAATATGGATCCACTAAGATTAAATAAAATTGTGAAATGCATGCCAGAGCCATCACATAACACGAGCTTTGCGGCTCCGTTTCACTGCGCCCAAATGCTTCACACTTCGCAAAGCTCGATAACGTTATATGAAATCCCGAACGCCATCTTTAAGAAGAATGGGATTTAATACAGATTTAATTTGGTTTATAAGAGATGGAAGTACTATGAAAAACAGATTTGTTGAATGGTCAAAGAAAGAATATACAGCAAGACAGAGATTTATTTTACTCATACCGTTGGGCATATTATTTGTAGTAATTATACCGCTTATCCTTCTCGTGTTACCGTCTTATATTGACAGATGGTTGAATATACCAAGACTAATATTTGAACCTATAAATCTCACTGTTGCCATATTCCTGATCTTGTCTGGTCTAATATTTGCAATATGGTCCATTCAGGTCCAGTTTAAAATGGGTAAAGGAACTCCAGCTCCACTGATGCCGACGCAGAAATTGGTCGTAACAGCACCCTATATTTATTGCAGAAATCCGATGGCTTTTGGGACCATAATCCTTTATTTTGGAATTGTGGTCTTTACCGGGTCGTTATCTTCATTTGTACTATTGGCACTTATGACCTTAGCTCTTCTTATGTATATCAAATTCGTCGAAGAGAAAGAACTTGAGGCACGATTCGGACAAGAATACGCAGAGTATAAGAAAAGGACCCCTTTTTTAATTCCAAGAAGCGGAAAAAAAGAGGAATGAAGAGTTAAGGGGATACTAAAGATGGCGAAGGAAGATGAAATCAGGGTAAAAGAGTTGATGGAAAAACTGCGGGTGGATGAGATCACGCCCAAAGAAGCTTTCAGAGAACTCCAGAACAGAGGGCTTTTAGAACAGGAACGGTGGGAGATTATCCCGTGGGTTCTGTATTTCATACTTTGGCTGCCGCTTAACTTCACGTTCTCCGGTCAACTATCAGCGATTCGTTTTCCGCCCATTATCATTTACGTTTCGCTCGGTTTCCTGGCGCTTGGAACGTACTTCGCGGCCTGGGTGATGTATTCTCATCGTAAACGAGGCGGACTTCTAAAAGCTGATGAAACCATTACGTTCTACAAGACGGGGCTCTATCGCATTATGAGGCATCCCGGCGCGCTCGGTGGAGTGCTGTGGCCGATCTTGCTGCCGATTATTCTTAGCGCTCATGTTCCGTTTACTATTCTTTCGGCTGCTGCCATCATTGTTATGATTGTTTATCTTTATATCGGCGTCATCTTGGAAGAGAAGATTAGTATAAGGAAATGGGGCACTGTGTACAGCGAGTATATGGCAGAAGTGCCCCGATTTAACTTCATAGTAGGATTGTGGAATTTGCGGAAAGAAAAAGAAGAAAAAGATCTGTGAAAAGGCGGACTTCGAGAAACACTTCGAAACACTTCAGATTGTTCGCCTTCTCTATCGCTCGGGTCACTAACAGGCAGGTATCTGACTCGTTTCGTTGCACTCACATGACCAAAATTACGAGCTTTGAGCGCAAACTCCAGATACCCGCCAACCGTTCTCAAATTCAGGATACTACTATAAGCCTCAATAGCTGTGAGGGTTATACCGTTTAAGTACCTCTGTAAGGTAACAACACCCCTGTCCGAATATGCACGCACTGTCCTGAAGATACTGAAGCGGAACCAGCAGTACCTCAATAGGCACGAAGGCGATATTGCCCACCGTATAGATGAAGATATGATGAACGTCCGGAAAATCACGTACGTAACGAAGCATATAAAGGAGAACAGAGGTTACGATCAGGAATAGTCCTAAGAGCACCTGCCAGCTAAGGAAATAGCTCTTTTCCGGTCGCCTGCCTCTCTCACTCAGGTCTTTCATTCTTCCTTACTCAGAACATACAACAATCGGAACTGAATCGACTTAAAATTGCCCCACCTACAAAATTCTCATTCTTCCTTTCCGACCACGGTCATGTACACCACACTTTCTTCGATGCCGTCAACGCCCACTAACTCGTTTACCTCGTCATCGTAGAGCGCTGCGATCTGGCAACTGCCGAGATCCAACGCGACCGCAGCCAACGCCACGTTCTGCGCTATATGTCCGGCATCCAGATAGATGTAGCGGTAAGCGCGCTGCTTGTATTTCCACCGTGAGCGTTCGAAGACCGCCGTCCAGATGAAGACCACGTTCGCATGGTACGCCATCTCCTGATCGAGCGCAGCCTGGGCAACTGAAAGCCGGAAATCGCCCACACGTAGCTGATCGAGCTCATGCCGATCTACCGCGTAGTGATAGACGCCGGCTTCAACGTCTGTTACCGAGTTAATCACGAGATAGGTCTCTATCGGATACAGTGCGCCTGCGGATGGCGCGGTTCTTGCACCCCACGGTGCGGTAATGCCCTGCGCAGCCCACAGCAGTTGCGACAGTTCCGATTTTGCTATTGGCCCTGCGCTGAAATGCCGAACACTACGCCTTTTTTGTAAGACCGCCCACAGTGACGCACCGTCGCCGGTTTTTGGACGATCCAGCGGCACGTTCGGCGCATCGGGATACCGCTTATACGGCTCAGGCTTACGCGCCCAATCAAAATCCCAGGCGGGCAGACGACCACGATGATACTTCAATTCCTGTTGAAACCGATCGCCAATTCCTTCTTTCTTTCCTCCCCCATTCATTTCCACCATCTCGCTAATTTCTCCTGTACCTCCCTACAACAGATTTGAGCTGAGCATGAAATGCGTACATTTTATTAGCACCCTGCACCGTATATACTCTACGCTATGGTGACCACACTCGGGATTTATCAAGCGCTCCTCCTCACCACGCTGGCAGCACTTGCTACGGGCATCGGGAGCCTCATATCCTATGTCATTCCAAAACCTGATATGCGCTATCTCTCTGTCAGTCTTGGCTTTGCCACGGGCGTCATGATCTTTGTCGCGTTTGTCGATCTCTTCTGCAGCGCGAAAGTGGACATCGGGCTCTTCCGCGCCAACATCTTCTTCTTTATTGGACTGCTCGTGATTCACGGTCTTGACCGCTTCATCCCGCACATACACCTCGACGGCCAGGCGGATACGCACTGCGATCGACTCTACCGGGGAGGAATCATGACCACGCTCGGTATCGGACTCCACAACTTCCCGGAAGGCTTGACCGTCGCGCTCGTCTCCCTGGCAGATCTCAGACTGGGGATACCTATTGCAATCGCTATCGGGCTCCACAACATTCCAGAGGGTGTCGCCTGCGCGGTGCCGCTCTATTGCGCTACGGGCAACAGAGGGAAAGCATGCCTCTACTCCTTCCTCGCCGGGATGACCGCGCCGCTCGGTGCGATACTCGCTATCCTCCTCCTTCTTCCCTTCCTGAACACGTTCGTCCTGGCCGCCTCGATCGCGCTTGTCGCCGGGATCATGGTCTTCATCTGCTTCGACGAGCTCATTCCCATCGCCAACAAGTACGGCAGCGAGCACCTCACCAACATCGGCATCATACTCGGCATCTTCGTCATGATGCTCGCGCTTACGCTCCTCGAATGATGCTCTGCTCTACTTACGTAACCTGAATCGCAGCAACGATGTCGCCTATCGTTTCCGCATCGGTCTTTTCTGATGCCACGTATGCATCATCTAGGACATAAAACGCGCTTTTGCGTGCAATACTTTCTTTCGTAATCAGTTTATCGATCTTCTTGGTAACCAGCAGTTCCGCAACCTTGAGCCCCTTCCTCTTTTCTAACGCGAGAAAGGGATTTTTTACGAATTGCATGTCGGTCAGCTCGTTGTCCGCGGTTTGTATATCAAAGATACAGAAGTATTCCGCCCCGCCGAAATGCTCCGAGACTTTCGATCGCACACCGTTATTGTCCGTGCAGGGGACAGCATAGCGTATAAATTCCTTCTCCTCAGGCTTCATGTGGATGATAACCCGATCGACATTTGTTATCTCTGATTTGATCTGCGCTTCAATCGTATCGCTCAAGTGATGTGCCCGTTCAAGATCGCTGATATTCGTCTCGATTTCCAGCTCGATGAAAATGAATTTGCCGGAGCTTCTCGCTTTCAGCGCGTGTATTCTCCTCACGCAGCAATTCGCAGAGACGAGTTCTCGTATTCGATTAAGCCCGTCATAATCGATCGATGCGTCCAGTAGAACCTTTATTGAATCTTTCAAAATTTCGTAGCCCGCTCTGAAGATAAAGAGTGAGACCACGATACCGGCAATCGCATCAAGGGAAGCGAGCCCAGCGTAGTAACCCATCAGCCCGACGAATACGGCCAGGGACGCGTACGTATCAGCCTGTGTATGCTTGCCATCGGCAATTAAACTGGGCGATTTCATCTCACGGCCAACCGTAAGCTTATATCTACTCAGCAGCAGCGTGACTACTAACGATGTCAGAGCGGTCGCGATTGCAAAGGGGAGATTTGTCAGGACACCCGTCCCGAACTTTTCGACTGAGGTGCGGATAATCTCATAGCAGGCATAAACAATCGCAAGTGCGAGGAACAAACTGACGATATTCTCGGCCTTATAAAACCCATAAGGAAACGCCTTTGTAGGTTTCCTGCCGGATATTCTGAGGCCTATTAAGACGCCAATAGAACTTATAACGTCAGTAAAGGAATGAATCGCATCGGCAATCAGGGCAATACTCCCTGAAAGAATCCCAAAGAAATATTTTATAACGGCCAGAAAGGTCGTTACGATTATGGATACCAAAGCAGCTTTTTTATCCCGCTCTAACTGTAACATCGTATCTAATATATTTTTCCGACTAAGTATAAAGGATACGGGAGACCATCCCGTTAATGCTAGCGCTCTTTGTAGGGTTTATCGGATCCGCTCACCGTGCAAGGAGCGCAAAAAAAGCAATATGAATAGCCACCAAATTTTAAATGTTTTTTATGTATAAAGTTGTAATAGCAGAATAGCATACCCTGTGCACGGACGGGAGGAAAGATAGAATACCATGAAATCCTATGCGGTAAAATTGGAAGAGGCGAAAGACCTTTCGGATATATTTGAAATCGTAAAGGATGCTGTCAGGAAAGTTATGAAGACGGGTCGGGCGGGATTGACTCTCGGATTGGCTGAGATGGGTGGCGGCGAGGATTACTGGATAGGCGCCTTCTACCCTGTTGGATCCACGACGATTGTCATGAACAGGACCTCCTTGAGACGGATATCCGAGACCGAGCCACAGTTGTTTAATGCCTACGCCTTTCACGTCTTGTTGCACGAGTACCTCCATTCCTTGGGGTACATTGACGAAAAAATGACCAGAAACTTGGTCTACTGGATCGCCGGTGACCTCTTTGGCGAGGCCCATGTGGTAACGCAGATGGCCATCGACATAAGCAAATTCTTCCCGAATCTCACCTACCCCGCAACGGATTACCGCCCCGAAAATATCGAGCATTTGGAGCTCGAAATGATTGAAGACTTCGATCGATCGAGTATCAACTATATACTGTAATCGAAAAAGAAAAAATAAAAGAGGGATCACGCGCCTTTTTACAGCGGTGCAACCCTATAGCTGGGACGGTTTTACAGTGCGCTGCTCACATCTCGGGTGTTATTAACTCACTCTGCACGAAATCCTCGTACGCCTCTGGATTCATGCCTTCGCCGCACTTAGGGCACCAATAGGCTCCTGATTTCCCCATATAATCACCACGGCTGTCTACGGTCCTGAACGAAAACCCCAGGCCCTTTTCCTTACATTTATCACAGAAGCCTTCCGTTTCAACCGCACTCATTTCAAATGATCCGAGCTTCTTGCGATACTCTACCTTTTCACCCGGCACTCGCTCCCAATCAGGCGGAAACTTTCCTTCCATTTTTAGCTTCACCCAAGTCAAAAATGGGCGCATGGGCTATATAAGTTTTGCGATACCGAGCTCGCATTCCCAATCGAAAACTTTATATACCCCTTTCTTCCTATGAACGTATTGGGCCATGCCTTTCGGGAGAAGAAGAGGGAGTCTGGGAGATAGATAGATAAAGGTCACACCACGGAAGGCCATGACTTTTTTATCCTCCTATCAGGCTTCGGACGGAGATAGTGGCGTGGTTTCTTACTGTGTGTCCGCTTTGGTTCTCACTGGTGCTGTTACCCAAAGGTGACCGCGTGAATAGAGAGGGATGCAGCTTTAGTGATGGCTGGTTTTGCTTTTAATACAGGTACAGTGTGCCCTCACGGTTATCCAGAAGAGATCACTCAAAAAATAAGTGGGAAAGAGCCTTCTATCTTGATCAGACCCCTTCCACGATCTTCTGTTCTCCCTTCATGATCTCGATGAACCGATCTACGTGGACCGCTGGGAATGTCTGCACTTCCAGTTTGCCTCCCGCAGTTATGTCAATAGCTAATTTCATAATGAGTTCGTCGTCGTCCGCTTTCAACAGGTTCACAAAATCATAGGCACCGAAAAGAGCGTACTGGCTCAGTATCTTCACACCCATCTGCTCCGCTCTTTCATTTACCTTTTCTATCTTCTCGGGATTGTCCCGTACTTCTTTTCTACCTTTTTCCGTAAGTTTTGACAGCATCAAATAGACACCCATTTGTATGCACCCCGTAAAGGGCATATGCGCTGCTCAAACTTAAACCTTTCGGGACATTTTGATTTAATAACACTCAGCATGAAGGCGCGAGGTGACGATACGAATCGCTCCGCGTCCCTCATACTATCTTTCGAAGCTAACGGTAGTAACCAACAAACGCGCACCTCCCAAGCGTTCGATGCGCAGATTAAAGCACCCAAAAAGCACGGATGCCTCCGCCCTTCACGCATCAGTGCATGCGATCGTAAAATTGATGGTTAGCGCGTGCGGAGCTTTTCCTTCCTCACTTCCTTCTGGTTTCCACCGTGATGGCTCCCCTGCACACCACAACGTGAGCCCGCGTCACGCCACGCCGCGCCACCCACCCACCCATCGATTAGCATCCTGTGAAGCTGAGCTATTCTACGACACGCTTACCTCATGATCCCTCCTCGGAAGCCGCAACCAGGGCTCGTATGCCTCTGCCAATCGCTTGCATCGCTTCACTTGCCGCATCGTGGGGCAGACCCCGCATCTTGGCGACGCCCAGCCGGGTGGCATGTCAACAGTCAGCGTAATCTGGCCACTCGCGTGACCGACCAATAAGATGCAGAGTGCGAGTAGCAGAAGGCACTTTAGGAGCAAAGCCGTTTTTATGTGCACATCACGAGTGTGGGATCGTAGGGTCTGAACTCGAACTTATCTTGCACCGTTGGCTTGAGACCAAGTATGTTTATTAGGCCACTATACAGGGCTGTGCTATGAGTTCGTCCGTAGAACGCCTCAAAGAAGTTGTGTTTGAACTTAGGGTGGTTAATAATAGGAAGATAATAAGAAGCATTAAACTGATCGAGCAGTAAATAAAAAAGAGTGAGCACCATGCATCAGCGTGAAGAGGACATGGAAGACATAGCGAAGCGCGTCAAAGCCTGCACGCGCTGCGAGCTGTGTAAAACGCGAACGACACCGGTAGTCGGTGTGGGCTCGCTATCCGCACGAATTATGTTCATCGGTGAAGCGCCAGGCTATTATGAAGATGTGAAAGGCGAGCCATTCGTGGGCAAAGCGGGCAGGGTGCTCGACGAGCTTCTGGCAGCCATTGGATTGAAACGGGAAGAAGTGTACATAGCGAACGTCTTGAAATGCCGCCCGCCGGGGAACAGAGATCCTCGAATCGGCGAGATATTGGCGTGCACGCCGTATCTGGACGCGCAACTGGCGCTCATCCAACCCGAAATAATCGCGACGCTCGGCAACTTCTCGTTAGCCTACATCTTCGACAAATTCGGGCTACACGCGAAGAAGGATAAAATCAGTAAAATACACGGTACGGTCTTCACGGTGAGCACCATCACAGGTATCGTTAAAATCGTGCCGCTCTATCATCCGGCAGTCGCGACGTACAATCCGAACATGATGGAGACACTACTTGAGGATTTCAAGGTGCTTTCGAAATGTCTATAAGAGACCTCTCTTGGTTGAATCACGGGGGATAAATTTTGAAGAGCGCTTTTTTCATTCAAATCGGTACTTTAACAAAAATTCGTGTTTTATCATTGAAATTTGCTATTGAACAAAAAAAAGCGAAAAATTTATATATAGTGTGTAACGATGTTGTATACAAACTTATAGGGGTGTGAATATGAGCAAAAAGAATCTGAAAACTGGTTACCTATTGCTAATCTGCATTTTTGCGGCGATTTTAGCAGCAGGATGTCTGGGTCTTACGACGTGCGACGAATGTAACGGAGTTGGAACGGTTACCTGTCCAACTTGTAATGGGGCTAAGACTATCACATGCCCCAAATGCAGTGGTAGTGGCGAAGTAACTGAAAGGGTGCCATACGAGTCTACATGTTCACGGTGTGGCGGCGATGGGCAAGTAATAGTGGGCGGTGTAGAAGTATTGGGGCATGTGATAGGCGGTGTGACAGAGACCTGTCCTGAGTGTGGCGGTACGGGGACCGTAACCAAATACAGAACTGAAAAGGATACATGTTCGAAGTGCGGTGGTAGCGGAGAGATAACCTGTCCTGAGTGTGGCGGTATAGGGAAAATTACCTGTCCAAAGTGTAACGGCAAAGGGAAAATATGAGCGAAATAGGTGGCAAGATCGAGAGATTCTTCCTTTTTGCCACCTTCTTTTTTAGTAGGATAGGAATAGGGGACTATTTAACCAAAAGAGGAAGCGATAGCGAACTTAAAGAAAGGGCTTGAAGAACATTACAAGACCCTTATGGAACTCGCACCAAAGGATCGAAAAGAAACTGTATAGCATCACGAGCAAGACGAATTAATGCAGAGAGAAAGATGTAGCATGAAAACCCTCACTTATGGCTGTGAGAATAATCTGGAGAATCAATTAAAGCTGCTACGCTAAAACTTTTATACATGAGCCACGTAATATCTACCGATGAAGTACACCATAATCCTTGAAAAGGAAGAAGAAGGCGGATATTCGGCGCAATGTCTCGAATTACCAGGCGCTATCAGCCAGGGCGAGACAAAGGAGGAAGCATTGCGGAACATAAAAGAAGCGATTGAAGCGTTGTTAGAGGTGCTTAACCAGAAGTTAAAATGGTTAGTGAAAGCCTAAGCGTGATAGATATTTATAGGCGCCGCATGTAGAATACAATAAGGGAATGAGAACCATAATCCAGATCCATAAGGAAGGCAAGTATTTCGTGGCAGTTGATTTGGTAACTAATGTGGCGGATCAAGGATTAACGGAAGAGGAAGCGATAGCGAACTTAAAGAAAGGGCTTGAAGAGCATTACCAGATCCTTATGGAACTCGCGCCAAAGGATCGAAAAATCTCTTTTTTAGACATTGAGGTAGAGAAACATGCCCAAACTCCCAGTACTGTCAGCTAAGGCGGTCATTAAAGTACTGGGGGGTTTGGATTCCACGTTTACCGTCAAACAGGAAGTCATATCCATTTATGGAATGAAGAGAGGAAGCTGTTAGTTACCGTTCCCAATCACCGCGAGTTAGCCCCTGGAACGTTAATCTCAATACTGAAGCAAGCAAAGATAGAGCGAAAGGAATTCCTCTCAAAATTAAAAAGTAAATAAGGATGAGGACAGACCGTTACTGCCGCCTTCGGCCCCTTCTGCTCTTTCTGTGTCTGCCCTACACCCTGATTACGCCTTCGCCCGGTAGCTCGGATGATACTTCTTGATGATGTGCTCGTCGATTCGCTTGAGTTCGCCTTCCGGTAGTGCTGCCAGTAAGTCCCAGCCGAGATCCAGCGTCTCCTCTATGCTCCGGTCCTCGTCTTTGCTCTGCGTCACGAACCGCTTCTCGAACTCGTCCGCGAACTCCAGGAACCGGCGATCCCTCGTTGTCAACGCCTCTTCACCGACCACGGCCACCAGATCACGCATATCTCTGCCTTCCGCGTAACCGGCATAGAGCTGATTGGAAACGCCTGAATGGTCTTCTCTCGTCCGTCCCGGACCGATCCCTTCGTTCATCAGTCGTGACAACGACGGCAGCACGTCCACTGGCGGATAGATACCCCGTCGGTGCAGGTCGCGTGAGAGCACGAACTGCCCCTCGGTAATATAGCCCGTCAGGTCAGGGATAGGATGCGTGATATCGTCATCCGGCATACTCAGGATGGGTATCTGGGTAATCGAGCCTTTGCGACCTCGTATTCGGCCTGCACGCTCGTAATTGGTCGAGAGATCGGTGTACATGTATCCAGGATAACCGCGTCGTCCCGGCACTTCTTCGCGTGCCGCTGAAATCTCTCGTAACGCCTCACAGTAGTTCGTCATGTCCGTAAGGATAACGAGGATGTGCATATCATACTCGTACGCGAGGAACTCAGCCGCGGTCAATGCCATTCGCGGCGTGATGAATCGCTCGATTGCTGGGTCGTCCGCGAGGTTAAGGAACGCAACGATCCGCTCGATTGCACCCGTGCGTTCGAAATCGTGCATGAAGAACGACGCCTCCTCATGCGTAATCCCCATTGCTGCGAAGACCACGGAGAACGGCTCGCCTGAGCTCAACACCTTCGCCTGCCGCGCGATTTGCGCTGCCAGTGCGTTGTGTGGCATGCCCGCGCCGGAGAATATCGGTAACTTCTGACCGCGCACCAGCGTGTTCATGCCGTCAATGGTGGAAATGCCCGTCTGAATGAACTCACGGGGGTAATCACGGGTAGTAGGATTGATCGACGCGCCGATAACCGAGAGCCTGTCTTCCGGTATCACTTCAGGTCCGCCATCTCGCGGCCTGCCCAGACCGTCGAAGAATCGCCCTACCATATCCTGAGAAACGCTTATCCTCATGATATCGCCGGTGAATCGCACGCGCGTCTTCGCCGTGTCTATGCCTGAGGTGCCCTCGAAGACCTGAACCACTGCAACTCCGGTGCTCGCTTCCAACACCTGCCCGTTCTTCTCCTCGCCTGACGGTGTAACGATCTTCACGACTTCACCGTACATAACGCCCTCTACGTTCTCCACCACAATCAACGGACCTGCCGCTTCTCTTATCGTTGTGTATTCACGTGCAGAAGTATCTACCGCCATTTTATCTATCTCACCTTTATCTCCCTTTTTGATACGATATTTAGCGTCACGCAGCCGTTTCCTCCTTCATCATTATCTCGTCAAATTCACGCTTCATCTCGCCCGTTATCTCCTCGTACTTCTTTCCAAACTCATCGCTCGGGACGTATTTCATCCGCGCTATGGTATCCTTTATTTTCATTCCCTCTATCTTCTCTATGCCTATACCGCGCTCTATCAATTCGTTCGCATGGTTGTACCACTGCAGGACGATCTTTGCCATCAAATACTGCTTCTCCAACGAGCAGAACGAGTCAATATCATGGTACGCATTTTGTTGCAGGAAATCCTCGCGTATCATACGGGCTACTTCCAACGTGCCCCGTTCCCGTGGCGGAAGCGCATCCGCACCCACGAGCTGCACGATCTCCTGCAGTTCCGATTCTTTCTGCAAGAGTGCCATCATCTCTTCCTGCTGCTCCATGAAATCAGGCGACTCGGGCTTATTATACCAGCCCCTGAGGTCCGCCAAGTAAAGTGAATAGCTACGCAGCCAGCTGATAGCAGGGAAGTGCCTCCTATCCGCCAGGGTGGAATCGAGCGCCCAGAAGACGCCCGCCACACGCAGCGTATTCTGCGTTACCGGCTCCGAGAAATCGCCTCCTGGTGGTGATACCGCACCCACAACGGTGACAGAGCCTATCCTATTCTCAGAATCAGAGCATAAGGCCTTTACACGGCCTGCTCGCTCGTAGAAATCAGACAATCGCGTGGCTAAATAAGCGGGATACCCCTCTTCACCCGGCATCTCCTCTAATCTGCCCGAGATCTCTCGCAGCGCTTCTGCCCAGCGCGAAGTCGAATCAGCCTGAATCGCCGAGTCGTAGCCCATATCTCGATAATACTCGGCGAGTGTGATGCCGGTATAAATAGACGCTTCCCGTGCCGCAACAGGCATATTGGACGTGTTCGCAATGAGCGTGGAACGCTCCATCAGCTTCTCGCCGCTGTACGGATCAATCAGCTTGGGAAAATCCTCCAGAACCTCCGTCATCTCGTTCCCACGCTCGCCGCACCCGATATATACGATAACCTGCGCGTTCGCCCATCGTGCTAATTGGTGCTGCATGACCGTCTTCCCGGTCCCGAACCCTCCCGGAATAGCGCCCGTACCGCCTTTCGCTATGGGGAAGAAGGTATCATTTATTCGCTGGCCAGTCAACAGCGGCACTTCGGGATCTAATTTCTCCTTATACGGCCGCCCTTTTCGCACCGGCCATTTCTGCATCATCGTTAATTCCATGTCTTCGCCGTCTGTTTGTAATCTCGCAATGCTATCAGTAACGGTGAATTCACCCTCTTTTATCTCCAGAAGTTTACCTTTTACCTTAGGCGGCACGAGAATTTTATGCTGTATCACCTTCGTCTCGGGAACCTCGCCCAGAATATCGCCACCGACAACCTCTTTGCCCTCCTCTGCCGTGGGTGTAAACTTCCACTTCTTCGTCCGGTTAAGAGAATCCACCGTGACCCCCCGGGTGATGTAATCTCCCACTTTACGCGCGATATCTTCCAGAGGGCGCTGCACACCATCGTAAAAATTCTTTAAAATACCTGGGCCAAGTTCAACCGATAAGGGCGCTTTGGTCCTTATCACCGGCTCACCGGGCTTTAAACCCGTTGTATCTTCATAGACCTGAATATAAGCAAGGGCGCCATCTAGTCTGATCGTCTCGCCCATTAATCCTTCTTCGCCTACCTTAATCACTTCATACATCTCGCATCCGCGCATCTTATCAGCAATAACTAACGGACCTGCTATCCGATCTATCACTCCCTCTTCGCCCATTTTTCACGTCCTCTTTTTACAATACTTCCTACCTCTCAAACTAAAAAAGGTTTCTCTATCTTTCGCTTGCCTTACGTAATGCAGCGCATCAAACATCCTTAGTCTGCGGTACTATTTATAACCCGCATAAAGTGTCGCACGGTACGGAATCGAGACTCCCAGTCACGAATTTAACATTGTGGAAAATAAGCGACATATTTATATACCTGCGTAAAGCTATAACCTACAAGGAGGTGAAAAAATGGATATAAATGCAATAATAGACCGGGCGAAGAATGTGGTGTTAAGCCCTCAATCGACTTTAGAGACTGCAAAAGCTGAACAACCAAGTATGCAAGATCTCATCACGTACGTCGCAATCGTCGCAGTACCCACACTGATCGGTATTATCATCGGATATGGTGTCGTTGGCATCGGAACCTTTGGGTTTCATTATAAAGTGCCGTTTCAGTGGGCAGTGACATGGGGTATCATGCAGTATGTACTCTCGATCATCGGCGTCATCGTCTTTGGATTCGTACTGAATCTGCTTGCACCAAGTTTTTCATCGAAGCAAGATCAGATACAGTCGACGAAGCTCGTTGCATACGCAAGCACACCGGGGCTCCTCGCAGGAATTCTCAATATATTCCCGCCTCTTTCGATCTTGGCCTTCTTGGCAGGTCTTTATGGACTATACATCCTATATTTGGGCATACCGGTGCTTATGGAGACGCCCGAGGATAAACGATTGATATACCTCAGCGTCGCGATTGTCGCGTATATCGTCATCATGGCTGTCGTCGGCGCGATCACGAGTGGCGTGATGTGGGGAATAGTCGGTAGTCCTTATACCCCCGGTTTCCCTATGTAGAGGTGTAGGAGGGACAGGAGTTCCTCCTCTATTTTTCAGTTATGCATAATATACCCTCGCTATTTTTGAAAAGCGAGGGGGTTAAAAAGGAGTTAAATAGAGGAAGCGACAAATGATAGTGAACATCTAAGATAAAACGAAAAGGAGGTGAAAATATGAGTGAAAGAAGAAGAGTTGAAGCAACAATTCTGATCGGGATGCTCCTTATAGGAGCACTCGGAATGACTTTCGTGAGCACGGCAATCGCGAGTGAAGAAGCCACAACAACAGAAGCGGTGCATTTTAATACGCTCATCGAGTTCCTGCCAGATGCGCCTTCCGGTTGGGATGGCGAAGAGCCAGAGGGCATGACGTTTACGCATGAAGAAGGAACGTGGAGCATGGCAACAGAGCACTACACAAAATCCGGTGCTGATGATGTAACCGCTGACGTCGTTATTACAGATTATGCCTTCTATACCGTGGGATGGTCAACAGCATGGCAAAGTTTTGTCGCTTACGAGACTACGGAAGGATACATAAAAAAAGTGAATGTGGAGGGATTTCCTGCGTGGGAGGTTTACGACAAAGAGTCGGCTGAGTATGCGTTGCATGTTGGCGTAAACGACCGCTTCATGGTGTTTATTAGCACGAACAGCGACAAGGATACGCTCTACGACTTTGCCAATGCGATTGATTATGATGGCATCGCCGCGTTAGGCGGAGGGGCAGCAGCACCACCCGCAGGAACGGCAGAGCCAACGAGAGCACCCACGAAGGCACCCACAACATCCACCGAGGAAGGCAGCGAGACACCCGGCTTCGAGGTTGTATTCGCGGTCGTAGGGCTACTGGCAGTGATGGCTCTTTTGCGAAGGAGAAGATAAACAAATCTTCCTTTTTTTTCTTTTTATAAACGAAGGATAGCCCCCGCTAGCAGGTGATCTGTCAAATAATAGGCAGAAAATGCTCGACTTTCAAAACTGCATAGGTGGGCAGGCGAGATGATGCTTAATCGTCAACCCCCCCGTATTACGTCCGTTTTGTCAATTACCCTCACGTCCGGCACCATCCTATCATAGACCGAAATAACCGTCGCCTCCAACCCTTTAAAGGACTCGCGTATGCACTCTAACTCGTCAGGTGAAACCGGTTTTACGACACACGGTCGCAGCGGGGTATTGAGCTGCACCTCATCCGGTTTTATTTCCGCAGCAATACGCGCCAGTTCCCATCCGTACTCTTTATTCTCCTCCACGAACATCATCTGCAAGCAGAGTTGCCCTTTATAACCTTTCCTGAATTCCTTCAGCCCCGCTATTATCGAGTCGAGCTTTATCTCATCGCTTACCGGTCTGTTTACTTTTTCGAATGTGTCTTGATCCGGAGCATCGAGCTTCGCGATCACGATGTCCAGCTTCTTCAAGTCTTCTCGTACCGTCGCATCGGTGATCAAGGCGGAATTTGTCAGAATGACCAGCGGTTTCGTGCTGTATTGTTTGATCATCGCGGCAACCTCGCCGAGGTTCGCGCCCAGTGTCGGCTCGCCCATGCCTGCAAACGTAATCACATCGGTGGTATCTTCGATGGTTTTTGCAATCGCTGCAATCTCACGCTTGATCTCCTCCGTCGGTACGTACACTTTCCGCTCTACCGTTCTGTTCGTCGTCCCGCCAAGCTGACAATAGACGCAGTCAAACGAGCAGGTCTTATCGCTCGTGCTTAAGATATCCACGCCTAACGATCTGCCCAGTCGCCACGAGGCCACCGGACCGTACACGAATTGCATTTAGATCTCGATCACCGTTCCCGCTCCGCACCCAACTGTCGCCTCCGGGTACATTTCGGCTATCTCCTTCTTACGTCTCGTGAAATGACAGGGCATTATCAATTTCAAGCCCTGCAACACGTCCAGCGTATTAAACCCGTGGAAACCGCCAATTACACCGTAAAGCGGTCCGAAAGCCTTCGCTGCCTCTAAAATATTCGCCAACCCCGGATGCGCGCAGCCGGTTACCACCACCACGCCTTCGCCGCCTCTCGTTTCCAAGACCAATGACTGTTCCTTGACCGGTGTGCCAAAATCGCCCGTGGTATAAACGCCCGGAACGATCTCTTTCGGCTCTGTAACTTCAACAATTCGCGCCGCCTTCTTCGCTACGTATTTCTTCAACCCGAGTGGTAAAGAGCTGGGCAGGCAGACGGCAACGCCGGGATGGAAGACTGCTTCAAGGCCGCCAACGTGGTCCCAATGCTTGTGTGAGAGCGCAATAATTGCAATCTCCTCTTTCGCTATTCCCAGGCGCTGCAGGTTGTGCGTCAATATCTCGCTTGACGCGCCGGTATCAAACAGTATCTTCCACTCACCAGATTCGATCAAACAGGAGAATCCCCAGTCGCTTATGAACCCTTCCAGCGCCTCATTATCATAGACTATGCTCAGTCTCACTTTCCTCTAACTTTATATCTCTCATTCCATAAGTAATTTGTATAGTCACTTGGCGCACCGAGTAGAACGACAGATGATAAAAGAGATGGAAATGGACGTCAGGAAAAAGGTGAAATTCGTGATTAGTATGAATAAAATCGCATTAGCCAAGCTCCTCATTCCGTTTGCTATCGCTGGTGCTACGGTGCTATTTCTATGGTTTTTTTTCCCCGAGGATTTTGGCAAATACGTGACGGTGTTCAGTGTTTATTCATTTGTGCCGCTCATTGGCACCCTTTCTGTTGTCCCGACAGGATTGCGAATCGGCATTCCGCCAATACCGCTTATAGCCTTTATTATCTTCACAGACGCCGTCCTCGCTCTGTTTTTAGTCTGGAACTTCGATTACGCGAAGAAGGTTCCCGGCTTAGGAAAGCTGGTCGAGCGCGTGGGGGAGCAAGGAGAGGAGGCGTTACAGAAATATAAATGGGCAAAGCGATTTGGGTTCATAGGCGTCGTCCTCCTGGTTATCTTTCCGCTTCAATGGACCGGCGCAGGGGTAGGCTCAATTGTCGGTCGGCTCATCGGTATGCAGCCGTTAATGACATGGCTCGCAGTAATTATTGGCACATTTATCCGTTCCACCCTTGCAACGCTCATTTATTATGGCGCGATATCGTTCTTTTAACCATGGCTGACCGAGCGAGCCTAACCTAAAGAGTTTATAAAAAGAACTCGTTTATCTTTTAGCATACATCCCCTTCAAAGAAAAGTGCGAGAGAGCCAGGATGGCAGAGTGGACAAATGCGGTGGCCTCGAGAGTCACTGTCCCGTAAGGGACGCTCAGGTTCAAATCCTGATCCTGGCGTAATGGGTACGAATCCATTAAATCAGGTTTTATGATGGTATATGAGCGCCTCATAATCTTCGCTTTTGCCACTCCGCGAAACCGCTCCCTTTTATATACTCGGAGTGATGACTTTGTTATGAGACGGCTCCGTGATTCACGATGCAGTCTTTGGGGCTTATTCTATAGATAGGGAGGCCGAGATAAATGAATATCGTTTTGTTTGGCCCACCGGGCTCAGGAAAAGGAACGCAGGCGAAAATGCTGGCCGAGAGATACGGGATACCGCATATATCAACCGGAGATATCTTACGCGAAAATCTGAAGAACCAGACGAAACTCGGACTGGAAGCCAAATCCTACATGGACAAAGGGGAATTAGTGCCTGACGAGGTGCTGATAAAAATTATTCAAGATCGATTATCGCAGCCTGATTGTGCGTCCGGTTTTCTCCTGGATGGATATCCACGAACCGTACCACAGGCTGATGCGCTGAGCACGATCTTGGACGAGATGGGTAAGCGGCTGGATTTTGTGCTTGATGTCGATGTACCCGATGCTGAATTGATCAAGAGACTGACGGGCAGAAGGATGTGCGCCTGTGGGGCGAGTTACCATATCCTCTTCAACCCGCCGAAGCAGGAAGGAATCTGCGATCGCTGCGGTAAGGAGCTTTATCAGCGAGGCGATGACAAGGAAGAAGCAATCATGAATCGATTGGACGTTTATAAGAACCAAACACAGCCGTTGATTGAGTATTATACGAACGAAGATGTAATGGTAACGGTAAACGGGGCGGCAGGTATACCAGAGGTCTTTGATGAAATTTGCAGATTGCTGGATGGTTTAAAACCGCGCGCCGGTTAGAGTAAGAGCTGTCGTGAGTGGCGCTAACAGTGGGTTGCAGTTCTGCGCGACGCTAACCAATTCTATTCAATTAACCGAACCCTTGAGGAGAGTTCCAATGCTATGTCGTCGGTTCTCCACAAGACCTACTGAGTAACACGAGCGCTTTCATTTAGTGTATCGTCAAGTCACTACTCTTCGCGGTTCTACTCGAGCGATGGTGAAGTTCGTGAATGCAAATTTATTTATGCCAGTAGTGCCATTTAAGAGACGGAGATGTATAAAATGGCAAATGCGATAATTGTTTATGATACCGCCTATGGGTATACGGAACAGATGGCGCAGGCGATTGAGAAGGGGATGAAGGAGTCTGGCATTGACGTCGTTGTTAAAAAAGCGCTCGATGCGAAGGTCGACGAACTCACGGGTTATGACGCCGTTGTTCTCGGCTGTCCTACGTACTACAATGATCTTATCAGCTCTGTGAAGTGGTTCCTCATCGAGATGCGAAAAGCCGATTTGAAAGGGAAGGTTGGCGGAGCGTTCGGGGCCTATGGCTGGAGTGGCGAATCGATCGATCTTATGCGCGTCCCGATGAAGCAAATTTTCGGGATGGACACGGTCGACCCGGGCTTGAAAGTGAAGATGACTGAGATAGTTAGTGGCAAGGGCAAAAAAGCGAGCGTCGAGTACGGTAAGCAGATCGCGGAGCGGATCAAGCAAAAGCAGGCGAAGTAAACATGAAACAGTGGCGCTGCAAGGTCTGCGGCTATGACGCGGCCGAAGAAGGGATACCGTTTGAGGAGTTACCGGACGATTGGGTCTGCCCCATCTGCGGTGCAGGCAAAGATCAGTTCGAGGCGAAGGAGTCGTATTAGACCCGCCTATGAAACCGATTGAGATAAAACCAGGCATCTACTGGGTCGGCGGTATAGACTGGAATCTGCGTAACTTCCACGGGTACCTCACGCAACGAGGCACCACGTACAACGCGTACCTCATCCTCGACGAAAAGATTGTCCTGGTCGATACGGTGAAGCACTATCTCTTCGATGAGATGCTTGCACGAATCAAGGCGGTAATCGACCCAACGCAAATTGACTATCTGGTATCGAACCATGTGGAGATGGACCATTCCGGCAGTTTGCCGAAGATGATAGCGGTGGCGCCGAATGCAAAGGTGATAACCTCTCCGAATGGCGAGAAAGGATTGCGGCGACATTACAAAGAGGAGTGGGATCCACTCGTCGTGAAATCCAGTGATACGCTCAGCATCGGTAAACGAACCCTGCAGTTCTTCCTCACCCCGATGGTTCACTGGCCCGACAATATGGTCACCTATCTCCCGGAAGAGAAGCTTTTACTCTCTAATGACGCCTTTGGACAGCATATTGCCACGACCGAGCGGTTTGACGCTGAGATGGGCTGCTGGGACGTTCTTCAGGAAGAAGCTGCGAAATATTACGCTAATATTGTGCTGCCCTATAGCGATCAAGTGAAACGGGCATTGGATGCCCTTTCTGGATTGGAGATTGAGATGGTTGCACCAAGCCATGGGGTCATATGGAGCGCGTATTTACCGCGGATTTTAGCAGCCTACCAGAGGTGGGCGAACAACGAAGCGGAAGAGCGGGCATTGATCGTTTATGACACCATGTGGGGCTCAACAGAGAAGATCGCGTATAGCTTACTGGAGGGTCTGGAAGCGGAAGGTATTCCGGTGACCCTGCGAAATTTGAAGACCACTCATATTTCCGATATCATGACCGATGTCCTCCGCTCGAAAGCGATACTGCTCGGCTCTCCCACCCTGAACATGGGTGTGCTTTCGACAATGGGCGGGTTCCTCACCTATCTGAAGGGCTTACGACCTAAAAAGCGAATCGGCCTTGCGTTCGGTTCCTACGGTTGGGGCTCTCTGGCGGTAAAAGAGCTGGACGCGGTGATGAACGCGCTTGGCTGGCAGGTGCCGTTCGAAGGGATTGATATTCAGTACATACCCGGTGAAGCGGAATTGGAGAAGGTAAAAGAGGTCGCTAAACAGTTGGGGGCGTTAATTAAAGGGTAACTCGCGGTATAGGGAAGAGAGGAAAGAAAGGATATCTCATCAAGAGAAATAGCTATCGGAGATGTTATAGTGCTCCTGAATTGAATAGAACATAAACCATCCACACCGGCTGCTCGTAGCTGTCGATTAGTAAAGGATTTTCAGCGTCTCGTTACTGGACGATCTTCTTCACCACGTCTTCAAGATCTTCGAGTCGGCTCAAGACCGTTATACCCTGCATCTTGCGTAACCGCTCCACATTCTCTACGTCCTCTTTCCGTATTCGTATCTTCAGGTCCGCGCCGTTGGGCAGCTTGGTTATTAGTTCGCCTTCCTTCTGGTCCACGGGGAAGATGCAGACCGGCACGTACACCTTCATGGCCTGTGCTGCCGAATTGGTAAGGAGCGAATCAGCGATGCCGTAAGCGATTTTCGCCACGGTATTTGCCGTTGCAGGCGCGATAACGAATAACGAGTACGTGCCTAACTGGAGTTTTCCGGATAGAAAGGGTGCATTTGGCCCTACTTCCGATATCACTTTTGGAAAGCTCTTCTTCACCTCGTCAAAGAGCTTGTAGAACTTCAAAACGATCTTGCCCTCTTTGGAGAGATACACGTCCACTTCCAGGTCGTACTTCGCGGCGAGGTCCTCCATCAGAGCGACCGACTCGCGGATCTTATCGCCCGATCCGGTAATCCCCCATGCTATCCGCCTATTTGCGCTCATCTCTTCTCTTCGCCTCCCTTGCCTCCAGTCATCATAACGCAAACCTCCATGAGCCTGTTCACGGTCTTATGAAGGCTATTCAAGCCCTCTTTGTCGTCTGCAACGCCCTCAGCACCTTTATCCTTCGACCAAAACGTAGCGCCGAGATTCGCGCCGAACGCGCCACCACCGACGTGGAGCATCTCATTGATCACAAAGAAGTCGGTTATTGCCCGAATAGCAGGCTCCTGACCACCGATACGGTCGCCACCGTCTGCAACCGCCGCTCCCACCTTGTCTCGGAGCCCGTGCGGATCGCTCGCCGCAAACGCCCGCATGCGATCGAGCACCACCTTCGTCTGACCGCTCAGGGTGCCTTGGTACACGGGCGTGCCGATTATAACCGCGTCTGCCCATTCGAACCCCGCATAGACCTCCTGCATCGCATCGTCGTGAACACATCCGCCCTCTTTAATGCAGTGGTCGCAATGAATGCAGAAGTTGAGCTTCTTCCCGCGCACCGAGAAGTACCGTGTTTCTGCCGCCCACTTCTCTGCTGCGTACCGCAACGCTTCTTGAATTATCCAATCGGTTGCGGCCTTCCGGGGACTCCCCGAAATACCAAGCAGGTTGACCATTTTGCTGTGTTCAACCGCCGTCCAGCCGGAATCCCTCTTTCATGCTGTACCAGCCTTCGGGATCTTCAAGATACTCGCGGAAATCCCAGAGCGTGAGATAATGGCCGCGTTCCTCATGCTCCAATGCGATGAAGAATCGCTTCTCAAACGGGTCGATGGCTTTCTCTGCCAGCTCGTGATAGAACTTCATGCTTCGTTCCTCGCGCTCGATGCCCAGCTTCAAGATCTCGAGGCTCACTTCAAGGTCCTTTGTCGCCATATCGACGACCTGCACAGCGTCCATTGAAACCGTCCGAACGGTAACCATGTCGCCGATGGAGGTTATCAATTTTGGCCACGTTTTCTCCGCGTCGAGCTTTTTGTACATCTCCTTGACCTTCTCCAGATGCTTCTCTTCCTCTTTGGCGAACGATCTGAACATATCCTGTGCGTAGGCGTTGGTAATCTTCTCACTTGCGTCCAGATAAAACGCCTTGGCATCCAATTCGCGTTCCATGGCGATTTCAAGCGCCTTCAATCGCTCTTCCATTTTTTTTACTCCTTACTTTACGTTACATCACTTTCTCCAGACTGAGATCGAACATCTTCTTCGTCTCCCGTGCAAGCGCCTCGGGCAAGCCGGTGATGTCGACGTTCAAGAACCCTCGAATGATGACGGACGTGGCCTCCTCCTCGCTCAAGCCACGGGTCATTAAATATTGGATCTCCTCTTCCGCAATCTTCCCAACTGCTGCCTCGTGCGAGAGATCAAGATCTTTCCGCGTCGCTCTGAGTTCAGGGATCGAATCGACCGCCGAGGTATCCGAGAGCATCAAGGCACGGCATTCGAGATGGCCTTTCACATTCCTCGTCTCGCCGATGATATCCCCCCGTGCGATTACCTTCGCGTTGTCCGTGGCAATCACACGTGAGATGAGCTCAGCCTTGCTCCCTTCGCCCTGAAGGACCGCTCGCGAGCCCATATCGATATGCGCATTCTTCGTCGCGTAGACTATCGACTGCGTCGTCGTCCGTGCATTTCGACCGACGCAATACGTCGTTGGGAACATCTGAAGCGATTTCACCGGCGTCATCAGGATGTAGTTGCTGATAAAGACGCCATCGTCCTCAATGATCGTCGCACTCCGCGGCCGAACCTCCATGCCGCCGCTCCAGTTATGCACCATCGTGAAGGTGATCTTTGCGCCCTTCTTCACGTAGAACTCCGAGACGCCCAGATGGAGCGCGGAACTCACCGTATGCGAGACCGAGCAGCCCGTAATGATATGGATCTCCGAGTTCTCCTCGGCAATGACGATATTGTGCACGTTCTGCCTGACCCGATCGGTGGAGATGAAGAGGCAGGACTGCAACGGCACCGTTACCTTCGCTCCCGGCTCCGATCTGATAAAATAGCCATGCGTCTGGTCTAATTCAACCTCGGCGGTGTATTTATCCGTATCTACCGGAATCGCATTCCACAGGTAGTCCTTGAGCCAATCATACTTCTTTACCGCTTCGGTTGTGCTCATAATCTCCAAACCTGGGAACTTCACCTTTGAGAAGAGTACCGAGCGATCTTGTTGTAAAAAAGAGCCTGATCTGTCTTGTTCTGAAGGCTCAATACCTGCACAAAGCATATCTTCCTTATAGTCTTCGGCGATATCTTCCAGCGAAGCAAGCGCCTGATGCTCCTCAGCCTCGGTCGTATAACTTCCAATGTCGACGTCTTCGCCCAGCGCTGCTTTTTTCTCCTTCGCGCCTTGCGCACGTTCCATTATCTCCTCTTTCTCGGTCATTCAGCACACACCTTTTTCACCCTTTACGGCCTTTTCGCCACAGCGCTCCACGCAGCGCTCAAAGCCCTCTTCCATTATATGTCGCCCTATCTCATCGGGTATGCCCGAGCACGCGATCCTGCCATCCAGCATCACGTGTGCCCGATCAGGCTTGAGGTAGTTCAGGATAAATCCGCTATGTGTAATGACCAGGCCGGAACGCTGCCGATGGCTGGGCATCTCGTCCCGACCCAGGAGTTCATTCATTAAATCGCCGATAAGCTCGACGTTTTCGACATCCACGCCCGAATCGGGCTCGTCAAACATAATGAAGTCCGGAGCTTGCGCAACGAGCTGGAGAATCTCTGATCGCTTGACCTCGCCACCTGAAAAACCCAGATTCACGTCTCTCGCTAAGAACTCCGGGGAGATATTCAGCCGCTTGCCCAGCGCGATCACCTCCTCGTCTAGTGCACCTTCCTTCCTGCCCCGGGCTATATTCACCATTTCACCCAGTTTGACGCCGCGAATCTCCGGCGGGTGCTGAAAGGACATGCCCATACCCAGTTTCACGCGCTCGTTGGTTGGAAGAGAGGTTATATCAATGCCTTTGAACAAGATACTGCCTCTGGTCACTTTATACGCGGGAAAACCCAGAATCGCCAGCAAAAGCGTCGTTTTACCGCAGCCATTCGGGCCAAAGAGGACGTGGACTTCGCCAAATTCGATGCAGAGATTTAAATCCTTTATAATCGGCTTCTCTTCAACCTCTACGGTCAAATCTCGTATCTCCAGCATTTTACAGCTTGCCGGTACCGTCATTGTCTCCATTTTTCCACCTCACCTCAATTACACTACAAATAAAAATAAAAAAGAAAAAAAGAAAAAGGGAAAAAATTTAAAGTTTCTTTTTACATAGATACCAATCGACGCACTTGTAGCCTTCTTTCATTCGCTCCTCTGCCATCTCCTGCGTCTTTGGTGGTGGTACAACAACTTCATCGCCGGGTCGCCAGTTTGCCGGTGTTGCAACCTTATGTTTGTCGGACGTCTGAAATGCATCAATGAGTCGCATTATCTCATCCATGTTTCGTCCGTTCGAGAGCGGATAGTAGAGCATCGCTCTTAAAATGCCTTCTGGATCGATTATGAAGACGCATCGCACGGTTTCCGTTTTGCTCTGGCCGGGATGAAGCATTCCGTACTTGATGGCTACTTCTTTCGACAAATCGGCTATGATTGGAAAGGGTATCTTCACACCGACCTTCTCCTCGATGTTCCGTGCCCATGCGATATGGGACGAGACGCTGTCGACGCTTAAGCCCAAAAGCTCCGTATTTTTCTTCTTCAGTTCGTCGTAGATCTCGGCAAAAGCGATGAACTCCGTGGTACAGACCGGTGTGAAATCGGCCGGGTGCGAGAACAGAACCAACCAGCTTCCTTTGAAATCTGACAAGCGCAGTGTACCAAAAGTGGTAACCGCTTCAAAATCCGGTGCGGGATCGCCCAGCAGTGGCAGAGTTATTTCCTCAGCAGTTCTTCCTTCAAGCTCTTTTTCCATTTTATTGATATCACCTCCTAAAGGTTTAATTTCGCCGCTCCCGCGGGAGTGGTCTTATATCTTCCGTCGCGTTCTTCCATAAAACCGGCATCCGTCAACTCTCGTAAGCTGCTTCTCACTTTGAAGAGTGGCATACCCGAAGCGCGAGCGATTTCTTCAGGTACAGAAGCCTCTTGTGCAGCACTTAAAATCTTTCTGCCGGAATCGGTGAGTTCGCCATCTGGTGATATGCATGCCATTTTATTTTACCTCGATCTTCTTTACTTCTGCTCCGGCGAGCTTCGGTATCTCGATCTTGAGCACGCCGTCCTTTAACGATGCCTCCGCCTTATCCCGGTCCACTTCCGCTGGCAGGGGTATTGATCGGTAGAATTTCCGATAACTTCGCTCCCGTCTGATATAGCCTTCTTCCTTCTCCTCCTTCTCTTCCTTCTTCTCCGCAGTGATCTCGAGCATATCGCCCTTAACGTTGATCGTGATGTCGCCCTTTTCGACGCCCGGAATATCGGCAGCCACGACTATCTTGCCTTCTTCATCCTTTATGTCCACCGATGGTGTCGCGGTCTCTACAAGTTCTTCACCCGCGGCTCCGGGTAACGCCTTCCGCTCCAGATAGTAAGGCCAGGTCTCTCTGAACATTCGATCCATCCAGTCCTCCATTCTTCTTAACTCTTCCCAGGGATCCCGAATGTGTCTTCTCCAAACCATCTCCTATCACCTCCTATTTATATTTTTATTACCCCACTTTACTCATAGGGCTTATCACCTAAATACTTCTCTGTCTGCAGGGCTTTGCTCCAGAAGTCTCAAAAATCTTGGACTTTAGGAGCAGACGCGGGAGTTTAGTAGCAAAAGTTATTTTGGGTAAAAATCCCTCTATAGCACGAAAATATCGCAATGTTTAAATAGGGTGAATGACGACGTTTTTAAAGTGAAGGAAAAATGGGCGTTCAAAAAGACGCTGGGGAATTGTTGAAGTTTATGTATGACAGATATACTCAGGGTTCGCCGAAAATTGCGTCACAGGAGATAATAAATGAGACTGGTTGGGAAGCAAATCGGATTAATAATGCAATAGACTATTTGGATGGTTTAGGTGTTCTAAAAATCACACGTGTCGCTGGAAATACTGGTGGTGTAAAGAACGTCTTTATAAACGGTTTAAACCCCTTGGGGATTGACATAATCGAAAACAAAGATAAGTTTACCACGACTTTTGGGTTTGAAGTAGGGATCCCTGGCTTTAAATTTAGTTGGACGCGGGAAAAGAGACATTAAACAAGGGTATATTATGCGGCAAAAAATAGATACCTCTATATATGCCACTAATCTTTTCCATACCAATAAAGTGGATAAGATCATCTTTAGGAGCTATCTTCAGACTTCAGGAGCAAAAGGTACTTTAGTAGCAAAGCCGCCTGCAGCCCAGAACCGCTTAGTTTTCCCTATCGAATCCAAAAAGCCACTGGATAGCAGTGCTACATCATTTAAGTCGTTCAAGCGCAATTTCCGCGACTTTCTTCCCCGAGAGCAACATCGCGCCGAACGTAGGCCCCATTCGGGGGAGTCCGTATGCCGTAGCAACAGCCATGCCGGTAACCATCAGCCCCGGGTAGAGCTCAGATGTGTGCTTAACGACGAGATCTTCCGATGCTTCAACCCACATCGCACCTTGACCTTTGATCTTGAGCAGATTCCGTTCCTCCAGCTTCTTCACCACGGAGGCGTCGTGACCGGTTGCGTCGATCACGAGCTGGGATGCCAGCGATACAGGATCAATCGCCGCTATTTGGCGAGGCAGTGACGATACCGGGCTCCAGTTCACGACCACTCCGGTCACTTGCTCGTTATGGAGCACCACATCGTCCAGAGCCACCATGTTGAGCAGGTTCGCACCCGCATCGCACGCCGCGGCAATTAATTTCGAGCACGCGTGCGGCGCATCAGCAACCATCAGACCTTTACTGTATTCTTTATATGGTATCTTCAGCTCGTCAAGAATTGCATCGGCCGGTGCACGCACCGTCGTCTTGTTCATCAGAAACCCGCCAAGCCAGAACCCGCCGCCGAAATAGTTGTTCCGCTCGATGAGCAGGACTTTCACACCGTTTAAAGCCAGTTCCCTGCTGGCGATTAAACCTGAAGGGCCGCCGCCGACGATAATAACGTCGGACTCCACATAATCTGTAAATTCCTGCGCAAACTCCTGCACGATCGCTCTTGTAATCTGACTCTCAGATGCTCGTGCAAATTCTATCGGTTCCATAGGACAACCTTGGGTCCTTGATTATTAATAGTTTTGATGCTCTCCTGCCCGTTCCTCGCTCAACGAGCAGATGGAGATAGAAATACAGTAATTATAGCGCGCGCGGCATTCGCTTTAGCACATCAGCGACCATCGTCTGGCTAACCTTCGCTTCCTTCAGCGCGTTACGTATGAGTTCGGTCGTCTCGTCCATGGTGCGTTTATCCACAGGATACGGCACGCCGTCCTTTCCGCCGAAGGCGTACGAGAACTTGACCGGGTCCCGCCAGCTCGCCGGCTCACCATAGATCAACTCGGAAACGAGCGCTAACGCACGCACGGTCGCCGGCCCCACACCCCGTACGCACAGGAACTCCTCGTAATTCGCCGGCTGCTTATCGTAAACCTCATGCAGTGCATCCCAGTTCACTCGGCGCGGCATTCGGTATCGTAAATCCCCTCCTTTCAACGCGGTGACTTTGCCCTTGAACTCGACTGCGGGGATCACGTCGAACGTCGCAAGCGTCGTTTGATCGCTCTTTAGCTTTTTAGCGTCACCACCGCTCAGTTCTTTGTAAACCCGTTCTAATTCCTTTGGGTTCGTTCGTGCAAGATCAACGGACGTTCCACGACATCCCCGGCTCTCTTTTGACGTGAGATCCAGCACAGTCTCGCACTGTCGACCGACGATTCCCTGATGCGGCTCCTCCACGTACCGTTTCACGGACGATGAGAGCCAGTGGTATCTCCGCGCATACCGGTCTCCGGGATTCATGCCCTGCTGGATGACCGCCCATTTGCCCTTCTCCGTAACGAACATCGAGTGATGATAAAGCTGATAGCCGTCCTGTACGCAGGCGTTATCAACCTTCGCGGATATTCTGCTCGCGTATTTCAGCTCCGCCAGCTTCGCATCGCTGAGTCGTAACGTATCACCGAACGCATCGATATCCGACAGCGTCTTTCTCGACGCCTTGCCCTTTCCGCCGGCAATCCCAAATCCGAATTCTTCGGGCTCGATCACCGATTTCAAAACGCCGCAGACTACGGTCGTCGTCCCGCTGCTGTGCCAGTCATACGCGAGTGCGCAGGAGAGTGATTGGAACCAAAGCGGATCGGCCAACTTCTCTATCGCGCCGTTAACGCCGTATTCATCCACGATCACCTCGAAGATGGCGTGCGCTAAACCTTTCATTCGCTTCAGCAGCCACTGCGGCGCTTTCCCACCGTGAAGTGGCAAATCTACCGTGCCCAGCTTCTTCAACGCATTAGAGTCGTCCCTTCTGGCCTGCCGAGGTCTTGCCTCTGAATACCCTCCGCCTATGTGACGGATGGCAAATCCAATTCAAATTCTTATCTGCCTTTATCTCAGGGTTCGCAGGTTCAACGAGGATTATCTCATACCATTTCCGCTTCCCGTCTTCTGCCACCCAGTATGAATTAAGAACTTCCATATTTGGATATTTTCGCGCAGTTCGCTCCTCCGCGATTCGCTGCAAGCTCTTTCCAGGCGTCATCTTGTGCACAGCCATCCTCCGCGATTTCCGCCCGTGCTTTGGCCTTGACTTCCTTCGACCGCCTCGCCGCACCTTCGCTCGCACTACGATGATGCCGTGTTTCGCTTTGTAGCCTAAAGCGCGGGCCCTGTCCACTCGCGTTGGTCTCTCTAACCGTATAACCGCAGGTTCACGCCTCCATTCCTGTAATCGTAACTGCCGGAACTCCTGTACGTACGAGTCCTTTGGCCGCTTCCATGCCTCACCTATATATCTATAAAATGACTTTGACATTTCTCCTGTGCTCCCTAGAAAGATGATTTTAAAATAAATAAGATAGGAAGGGAAATAAAGTTATATGCTAGGTTAGTATTATTCTATTACAGATACAGGTAGCACGTAGTCCAGTAAGAAGTAAAGAAAAGGGAGAATGTGATAGAGATGGTAAGTAAGCCCAAGCCGTTGGACGTATTAAACAAATCGCTGAAATCCTCGGTCATCGTGAGAATCCGGGGAGGCAGAGAGTTTAGAGGTACGTTGGAAGGATATGATCTGCACATGAACTTGGTATTGAGCGATGCAGAGGAGTTGAGCAGCGATGATTCGGTCAAGACCTTTTCAGGCGAGATTCTGATGCGAGGTGATAACGTGGTGTATATCTCGCCGACCATACAGAAAGAGGCAGAAAAAGTCGAAGATGCGAGTAAAAGCAAGGAAGGGGAAGAGAAAGGGACATGGTAAAAGGAACACCTTCACAGGGCAAAAGGCAAAAGAGGTCACACTTAACGTGCAGACGCTGTGGCAAGCTCACGTACAGCATACATGCAAAGTACTGCGTGGCATGCGGGTTCGGGAAATCGAGTAAGATCCGATCGTATAATTGGACTGCTAAAAAGCCGTAAAATTAGAAAGAGTGACAGCCAGCGGCCGAGGTAGCTTAGCGGACTAAAGCGCCGGCCTTGAGAGCCGGTGTCCCCAACGGGACACGAGGGTTCAAATCCCTTCCTCGGCGTTCTCTGTGGCGCAAAACCTCACGCCATGTCACTGCACTGCTCAACGGTGTTATTATTATAACCAAGGGTTAAAATGGAAGAATACGTCAACCAGTTGGATAGGGCATTGAAACAGATGCCGAGTACGACGACTAGTGACTCGCGGTTCGCGATACCCGCGCTCAAGGTATTTATAGAGGGAAAGACCACGATATTTGACAATTTTGACGCTGTCTGTGACTATATACGCCGAGAGCAGGAGCATGTAATGAAATTTCTGCTGAACGAATTAGGTACGGCAGGTAAAATAGTAGGGAATCGCGTGATATTCCAAGGGCGATTCCCGCAGGAGGAGGTCGAGCGTCAAATTCAGCGATACATGGATGAATATGTGCTCTGCTGGGAATGCAAGAAACCCGATTCGCACTTCGAGAAGCTGGATCGCGTGTGGGTGTTGAAATGCGATGCCTGTGGGGCGATTCGCCCGATCATGAAGCGTCGCGGCGGAAAGGCAAGGAAATAAGTAATTTTAAAGGGCTTCTATCTGCTTACTTACCGACTTACTTATGTTCTCTACACATAGTTACCTGTTTTAGACCACGACCCTCTTCACATTCGCCTGGTGCGTCACCGATCACGTCTATAATAGTGCAGGGATCACCCTCCTTGAGACCCGCGGGATGGCACAGGTCAAAGAGCTCACACAGGTATTCTTCACAATCAGGTGGCTCGAAAACGAATTTTGAGTTTTTAAACGTGTATGACGCTTCGATCACTGCGGTGATAGGCGCTTCCGTCACTTCCACCACGCAGACACCGTCCTCGTGAATGTAGCAATCATGCTGTATCTTGTCCCGCACTTTCGCTATCCTGTATCGCCTACCGACTTCGAGATTGGTACACGTATTTTTCAACCTGCACTCGCCGCATTTGTTAGAAGCACCCAAGAAGATGAACTCCATGTCTTCTTTTGCCAATTTAGCGCCAATTAGCGTTACGAAACGCCCTTCCTCCATTTTCTCATCATCCCCCTCTTATACGGTCACAGAACCCATTCACTCTTCTACTTATAGCCCAATTATTCAATCGATCACCTGGGTAACCAAGGCAAGTCTTTCTGCAGCCTCGTACGTGAGTCCTGAATCGCCCAGTATAGTATATCGACCGGGATTTATTTTGTGCGCGCAGGTCAGCGCTTCTATTATCTCTTCGTCTTTTATGCCCAGCTCCTTTGCGGTCGTTGGGGCGCCGATCTCTTTCAGTACGTCTCGGATACGCTGCCAGCTCTCGCCGTACAGGTGTGTCATCATGATGGTGCCAACACCGCACTGTTCACCGTGTAATGCAGGTTTTTCCGCGATCATATCTAGCGCATGGCTGAATTTGTGCTCAGAGCCGGAAGCGGGAGCGGAAGAGCCTGCAATGCTGATAGCAACGCCGCTGGAGACCAATGCTTTCACCACCATCCAGGCGGATTGTTCATCCCGCTTCTTTATCGCCTTAACGCTTTCCATGGTCATATTCGCGGTCATTTCCGAAAGCGCGGCAGCGTAACTGCTGTATTCTGCGTCTCGTAAGCGGTGTGCAAGCTGCCAATCCTTTACGGCGGTATAGTTGGCAACGAGGTCCCCACAACCCGCAGCAATAAACCGATACGGCGCGGAGGCGATTATCTTGGTATCCGCGACAATAGCGAGTGGCGCATGTGTCTGAATGGAGCTCGGATTGCCCCGGTCCTTATCCTTTAGCGATGCTCGTGGCGAGGCGATGCCGTCGTGCGAGGCGATGGTAGGCACGGAGATAAACGGAATGGCGAGTTCAAAAGCGGCTATTTTGCCCGTGTCTATGATCGTACCGCCGCCAACGCCGAGCACGAACTCCGCTTTATCCTCTGCAGACGCTTCTTTCACGACTTCTATATTCACTCGGTTTATACCTTCCACTTCTATCAGATTGACGTCATATCCTGTATCGGATAGATTTTCACTTACTGTCTCGCCAGCAATCTGCCGTGTGAAGCTATCAGCAACGATAATTGCCTGTTTACCTATCTCTAAGTGCTTGCAAATCGTGCCGACCTCCTGGAGAACTTCGTGCCCGATCAGGACATCGCGGGGCAATTGCATCCATTTCATTCGCTCAACTGGTGCCATAACGTACGTAACTCCTCGACTGCTATATCTAAGTAGCTATAAATAGATAAATCATTTATCGTTAACCTCTCGTAGTCTTTGTAGCTGCTATCGTGTGGGGCTAATTTGGTTTTGCTTTGGTTAGCGCTTCACGAAGCTTCCCTTTTACTACCATTCTTGGTTGACTCTTACGACCATATCGCACAACAAGCAAAACACTGTCTACGAATACTTTTTAGCATAGCTGCCTTCGTTCCTTCAGTCGTCGCCGTATTTGTGACTACGCACTTATATACTTATATTCTCGTATTTCAGTCCCGTGATTAGTAGCGGCGCTACTGCAAGAAGAAGCGATGCGCGGTATGCGTGGCGAAGGATTTTTGCCGGCTAGTTGAACGATAATTTGCGACCCCACCGCCCTCAGTCAGTGCTCGAAGCCAGTTGGGAGGATAAAAAAGTCATGGCTCTACAGAGTTTGACCTTTATATATCTTTCTCCCTGACTTCTTCTTACACCTTCCCCCCGTAGCGAGGTGGGCAGGTATTTGATAGCGGTTTGTGCTATAAAAACATTTTTTATATTAAAATATTTATATATACTGAGGTCATATAATAAACCATGACACAAACAGAAGATGCGCTGATAAGGGATGCGCATGTGCTTTTGCATCCGATACGATTTCGGATAGTGGAGCTGCTTGCCAAAAAGCCGCTGCACATCAATGCGATAAGCAAAGCGATGGCCGAAGAAAGAAGGCTCGTTTCGTACCATCTCCTGGCTTTGGAAGAAGCCGGATTCGTAGCAAGCAAGTACGAGATATCGGAACTGCCAAAGTCGAAGGGAAAAGCGATACGGGTCTACTGGGTGACGGACAAAGTAAAGACCGTGATTTCCGAGATGAAGAAGAAGCTTTAACGCGGTCGTTATGTGCATCCACGATTAACCTCAGGAAGCGTGTAAGCTTTTTACCTTTTTCCCCGTTTTTGGGGTTCAAAAAGCTTCCTGAGGTGTTTTTTTTCACTCCACCGATCACCGTTTCTTTTTAAAGAAGAGCCAGTTATTTTCGCCTTTGTATTTGCCGCCCGGCTTCAGTTTGAGCAATACGTAGGTTCCCTTCAGTTTCTTTCCCTCGATTTCAAAAACGATCTTCTTCTCTTCTAGCTTTTCCGGCCGGAATGTCCCCTTGTCCCAAATCTCAACGGTGCCCGTGCCATAAAGCCCTTCCGCTATAGTGCCTTCAAAGTCCGCGTAAGACAGCGGATGATCCTCCGTTTGCATTGCGAGTCTTTTGACATTCGTATCTATTAGCGGCGTTCTGGGCACCGCCCAGCTTTTGAGTACGTGATCCCGTTTCAATCTAAGATCATAGTGTAGATGCGAGGCATCATGCTTCTGGACAACAAAGATCTTATCTTTTGGCACAGGCCATCAAATTTCCGATTGTGCATCGGCTCATGATTTACTACGCAGTATAATGGATTCTATCCTTTTTGAATCGATCTTCTTTACGCGGTTCGCGGGCGGGATAGCCAAGGGGGATCAAAGCAAACGGTACAACGGCATCGGGGATATTCAGGAGCATTTTGAAGCCTGCAACTCGATCCTGCAACGGATAAATACTGGTCCATACCGCACCAAGTCCCAGGGCGTGAGCCACAAGGAGCATGTTCTGGGTCGCTGCCGCACAATCCTGAACCCAAAAGCCCTCAAATCGTTCTAAGTTGAGATCGCCGCAGATAAGGATGGCGACCGGTGCGTCTCTTGCCATTGCAGCATAGGGACTAATACGCGGGATTTCCTCCAGAATGCGCCTTTCGGTTAGTACAATAAAATGCCACGGCTGTTCGTTGCCTGCTGATGGAGCACGCATCCCTGCTGTTACAATCTCCTGGATTAAATCCGCTTCCACGTCCTTGACTTTATAGTTCCTGATGCTCCGCCTTGTTCGTAGTGCCTCAAGAGTATCCATAACTGTTAAGTAAACTTTGAAACTACCCGGTATAAAGTGATGCTGGTATGGCTTTGATCCCTCTATGATACCTTTTAGTGTTGAACC
>JAFGHB010000022.1 GCA_016930255.1 Methanomicrobia archaeon
GGTTCAACACTAAAAGGTATCATAGAGGGATCAAAGCCATACCAGCATCACTTTATACCGGGTAGTTTCAAAGTTTACTTAACACTACCTTCACCCACGAGATACCCGTAGAACCGATCTTTCCAGAGGCCTCGCAGACGTTTCCAGCCGGAGCCACCTCCGGCACCACGATTATCATAGTATGCCGATACATTTACGACAAGGGTGCCGTTACTCATGTCCGCCTCAGCCGAGTTGATGGTAGCGGAGAGCGTGGGGAAGTCGTGGTTCCTGTGATAATGGTCTTCCCAGAAGACGCCGTCAAATGGATCTGAAATATCGTATTTGAACGCTTCGACGCCTCCCACACACCAGATTGAACCTTCTTCATCCAGTTCCAGCCGATATGCAGTTATTAATTCGCTGTCGGTTAGTGGCGATAACGAATAATCTTCACAGTTTGTACCGGAGAGATCGGTGTCGAAGGTATGCCAGCAGTTCGCAATGCCGAGTCTGGCGTGGTTGCCGTCCCAATGGTCAGAGGGGAGAGTTGAGGAGAGGGTACAGAGAATTAACTCAGCACCTCGCATATCACCATCATATGAAGTATTTCCGTAGGGGTAATACGCTTATCGTTTGTGTGAGTGCCTCCGGGAACATCGTATTCGCCATCTGAGAAGCCGCTCCAGAGATATGTTCTATGAATCTCATGCGTATGCCAATTAGTTATATCATAATGGTCGTAAGCCACTCTGTACGGTTTATCTCCGATATTTTCTACCCAGATAAATATTGGTTCATAATCATACTCATGATATGCAGGAAAGCAAACTTGGCAGTTCCAATATGCAAAGTACTGTATCAAATATGCATCAAACCCCGAATAAGCATCATAGCCCTTGACAACACGGTAATAGACTGCGTCCGGGCATTGATCAGTTCGATTATACAACCATGGTTTGTAATCATTGGCGACTTGATAAGCAGTTTTAGAAGGGGATGTTCCGGGAACAGGATCACTACCAGTACCAACCCAGAGATCGGGTTCTGCGAAACGAGAATATTCATTTGTTGGTATTTCTCCTAATCCTAAAGCCCTTTCTTCGCCAAGTCCAAGTATATTAGCAGAGGATGGAAGTTTCGGAAGTTCCCATTCATCTCCAATACTGGCTTTGGTCACACCAGCTAGAGCTTTTTCTGTGTAACGGATATCTAACGGATAAATCCAATTGTAGTTGTAATATGTTAGTTCATTTCCTTCTATTTCATTTGGTCCTGGATTTATGTTTGTCAAAGTCTTATTTTGAGGTATCATAACCTTTAAAATACTTACTGAAGCGGGTGCATATTCGTTAAGCTCATAGGTATATCTGAATTTTCCTGTCACAAAATTATTTGTGAAGTTCCCTTTAAGAGTAAAAGTCACGATAAGGGTTTCATCTCCTCGCGTGATCTTTATATCCTGCACATCGTGTAATAACAGGTCTTCTATTCCTTTTTCAACACTTTCAATATTATTTTTAAACAATTCATGTGCAAACGGCAGGTATTCTGCATATTTACTAGGATAATAAATGCGCCATTCTCCAGATGCGGTTATATTATCTAGAATTATTATCATCAACTGATTTGACGGCTCTTCTACCGAAGAAGCTGACATTACAGGTGTTAACTTGGAATTGACCACTTTTTGTGCTTTATAACCAGTTATTGGTTTTAACACTCCTGCTATTCTGCGATCAGTCATATCCCTTTCGTTGATTTCATAATTCTCAGTAGTTGTCTCATTGTGGACAGTCATAGGGATATTTATATTCAAACCTTCATTAACCCGGGGGACATCGGTAAAGTTTTTACCCACTCCTCTCCCTTTTGTAGCATTCCGTGTAAACGCAAAGACTCGCAAACCCTTCTGTGGTTGAGCAACTTGCGGGAAGGACACGTCTCTTCCCCTCTCTTGAGGTATACCAATCAATCGCTTCTCAGGCGCTTTCAATCTCTGCAATCGCGCTATCTATGCTCTTTGCCGCTGAGGTGAGCTTTCTCGCTTCCTTCTCGCCTTTGAACCATACCGCAACAGCGAATACGCCGAAAATGACGCCGACCGCCAGTAGACCATAGATCACGATAGACTGCGTCGTGTCCGATAACGATGAAATGACCTTACTCCGGTATTTCTAACACTATTAGAAGATAGATTACTTTGCCGGTCCTTTTATATCCTTCATCCGCTCGGCATCATAGTGCACCCGCGAATGCGCATCGGACGCTAAAAGCCGGTAGCGGTGAATAAATTCCCGTATGTCGGAGGCTGATATCGACTTGAGTTGCTCTATCTCGCTCATCTTGTCTTTCGTCCAATATTCCACGGGATAGACCTCAGTCGAGGGATTCTCCTTAGCTATCTCCTCCTCGAGTTCGAATATCGCCTTATAAATCGCTTCAAGCGAGGTGATCGATTTGCTTACGAGTGCATCACCGTACCCATGCAGCGTGACGATCTCCGACGGCACCGTGCACGCCTCTATGCTTTCCATTATCGCTTCTACCTCCTTTTTGTCCGCTTCGTTATCCGCTATCTCTGAGACGGCACGTGCCAGCTCGAGCGTGTCCTCTTTGTACCGGTCAAACGCATCCGCCAGGAGCGCAATCAATCGCTCGATCATGCCTTTCAATACGCGTGACGCGTTCTCATAGTTGCCATGCTCCATGCTGTGCTCAACGATTTTTATATCGGTTTTGATCCTGGAGGTATCTAAATGCGCGATCTCCCGCCCTTCCGCTTCTAACTTCTGCGCGTCCCGCAAACAGATCCGAAACGTCTCTTCCAGGATCGCCGCAACTTCGTTCATAAAGAGTGAGAGCTCGAGTGAATCCACCTTCATACGCTCCCCGTCTCGCATCGTTGACTCCATCCGCTCTATCTGACCTCGTACATTCGCATAACCTGCGCGTTCAAGCTCGTTTAGATCCGCCACGTAATCCCTGCACTTATCCATCATCCGTGCATAGAGCACGACCTCGTGTCGGTCTTTTATGCCCTCGAACAGCTTATCCGCCCATTCAACGTCTGCAAACACCACGTTCCTGAGCTTCGCTCGGTCGATCCGTATCCGTCCATTTACCTCGCAGCCCAGTTCAAGCAAACCCTCCTTCAGCTTCTTCAACTCCTCCCTGAATTCTTTCGTGCTTATCCCGTATTTGTTCTCGAAATCGTATAACATGCGCATCTCTTCAACATAGCGATCGGCAATTCGCATGACGTCACGCTCCATCACCCGCTCCCTTACGCTCCGTTTCTTTACCGCCACGAGGTAGCGCACCAAAAACGAGACCCCTACCATCGCCGGGATGAAGAGGAGAATAACGGTTATTGCGTCGTCAGAGCCGGTATTGAAGAGGACGAAGATGCCGAGCGCGATCAATGCCAAAAACACCAATGGTACCAGAATCCTATATCCCCTCATGCGCAAACCTCCGTATCTCACGTAATCGTTCCAGTTGGTCAAATTTAAAGGTGAACAGGTTGGTTATCGATGCGATGTTCCGCTTTGTGGTGGAGACGACCAAATGGCTCTCTTTTGCGTGTGCGCGTATGACTTCCTCGACCTGCTCCCGATCCACACTCCTGCTCCTGATATAATAGTGCGGGACTTGCAGGAAGGTTACGCTCTTCTCACAGCCGGGCGGCGCATCAGAAACGCTGAACTTCTCCAGAGAGACGCGAAGAAGTGTTCTGAGGTCAAGCGGTTTGTGCTTCAGAAAGGGGAGGATATAGCCCCATAACCCTTTGGTAAGCTCCGAAGCTCGTGACAATGCCACATAGCCCGGTCCGTCATCGAACGATAATGCCTTCACAACCTCGTTCATCGGCATGGACAGGTGTCGTTCTGAATCGGCCACTGCGCCTGAGCCCTGTGCTGCTGAGGTTCCCGCGAGGAAATCCGCGATGCAGGATGCGATATACCGGTTATAGCTCGAATAGTAGTCCTCGAAATTCGGAAGGTGCGCTATTCGCTCATTATCCACGATGAAGAACGTGTTTACGTGCTCTTCGAGCCGTTCAAGCGCGTGATACGCATTTATGAGTGTCTCTCTCTTTTCACGCCTGTTTGCCGGTACAATGCCAGCGAGAACTACCGGTACGTTTAGCCCCGAGAGTATTTCTGCTATACGGGGCGTTAGATCGCTATCACCCAGACCTGAGAATACAAAAGCGACCTCAACGCCCGTTGTGCTCTTCAACGTCTCTTCTATTGTATCCGCTTTCGCGCTCTCCGGCTTGATCCTGAGCACAATTGGCCTGGCTCTTCTTACCGCCCTATAGCCGAGTAACGCTTCGAGATTCGCCTCCCCGGCATCCTCTATTCCGATAAATAGGTGGGTCATATCAGTCCTTTAAAAAATTTATAGCTTACCGCGCTTTATATGTTTTGATGAAGCGGCTTAAGTTCGTTACCGTGCTGACCATACTACTTACGGTACTTATAGTTAACACTTTGTTCTTTCTCCCGCCTGCCGCCGGCTCAGACGAGTTGAAGCGGCAGCTGCTTGAAGAGCTAATAGCTCTCGATGCGACAGAAAAGACCGATCTCTTTGCGGACTATGATGAGCTCTATCTGGCAAAGACGAAGACCCAGGCGGTGCTCCAAGGCATGGAAGGCCGGGAGGTGACATCGAGTACAAAAGCGTGGGTGGATATTCTTCTCGGCATCATTGGCGATTTCGAAACGCTCGCGGATTTGAGTGCCAGTTCACTCCCTTCAGACCACAGCGCGGCACTTGGACTCGCGGAGCAAATAAATTCCTCCATTACGATGCTTGACCAATACGACGCCGCAAAGGAGAACGGGCTACCAATGCTCGCCACGCTTGCCTTGGAACGATTTTACCGGGGCGAGGGGGAGTTCTTTGAGCTGCTTGCAAAGGGCGAGGAAGAGACGCGCGTGAAGATCGAGTATGAGAAGCTGAGCGCGGCTTCGTATAAGAAGGGCGGCGTCTATACGATCAGCGATGCAAGCAGGATGGAGTTCGAGTCCCGGAGAGACGAATGGATATACGAGCGAGATATGGAACGGGCAGCGGAGTATCTCACTGCAGCACGATCACACCTCGCGAATGCGCGAAATCCCTCTTCCGGGTTCTTCGGCGCTGCGTTCATCGAGATACTAAAAGCAAAGGAGTCGTTTGAGCAAGCGCAGAACCTCTATGAGAAACATAAGGATCCCGAGTTGGAGAATCTGAGCGGAATTGAATCAGAGATAGCAGTCGTGTATCAGAGTTTGATGCTGGAAACGCTCAAGGTTGTTGCCGTTTATCTTATCTTCCTTGTTCTCTTCACGGTTCTCCTCTGGATGGATTTTGAAAAGTGGGGTGGTGATGTGGATGATACCAGATTGGGTGAGGAACTTATTGGTTAGGAGTGCAATAGGAGCGGTTATACTCGTTGCTCTTGTGCACTGTGTGGGGATTGCGGGCGCGTCTGATCTAACAGTAAATCCTTCTTCGATAGCAGTAAGCTTCGATTTCAATCAACCAAAGGATACTGCACACTACGAGGTGCAGCGCACCATTACGATTACGAATACCAATCCTGACCCAAATTCCACGATCAGCGGCGCTATAAGTTCGATTGGCGGCGATATCAGCATTACACCGAGTCCTAATTATTTCCTCCTTCGTGGTGGCGAGTCATTACCGGTGGCCCTGACGATTGTGGCCGACCCGTCGGCTTCGCAGGGAACGCAGAGCTTTACAATAAACGTAGGCGAAGAGCACGTCACCGTCACGGTAACGATAACCTACTATGCGAGGATCGAAGTGTCACTATCACCAGCAGTAGGAAAAATTGATTTTGGAGAGGTTCGTCATGGAACTACTCCAACCTCAAACACGAGGATTAAAATTAGAGAAATATACGGGTATAAATCTGTTGCGGTCGTGTTAAAAATAAGTGGTGATAACAATTGGGTTACCTCCAGCCTAAGTGGTACGATATCGATCCCTGCAGGCGGCGAATCTGAAGAGATTGAATTTACGCTAGTGGCTCCTGACGATCCAGATCATAACGACTATTCGTGGACCTTTTCCGTGTCAAGCACGACAAGCCATACGACAATCAGTCCAAGCTCGATACACCTCGAGGCGTACATATTGATGCCACCGAAGCTTGGTAGGCTTGACGATGAAAAGTTGGACATTACGTTCGATGAGCCAAAGGGAACCGTTTCGAGATACGTGCGGGATATCGACGTGCGCGTGCGAAATACGGGTGATGAGACAATGCGGGTGAGCAGCAGCGTCTCGCAGTCACCTGGTGGTGGGATCAGTATCAACATCGTCGATTCTCCTCGGTCCGTTACCGAAAAGAGCAATAGAACCCTTGAACTACGTGTCGTTGCACCTTACAATGCGCCTGAAGGGACCTATTACGGGAAAGTGTACGTGGATGCTGGAGATGCTGGCAGTGGAACGGTGGAGATAACAATAGTGATCAAATGGCCTGTTGACTTCAGCATCGCGCCGACTTCGATCGATTTCGGCTCCATCGAGTTGGAGGAGCGCGGCTATGAGACGAAACAGGTGGAAATAACAATAACGGAGACCTATCTGTACAAATCGGTGCGGAATTTACGCTTCTCGACAACAGGTGAGGAGTACGGGAACTGGCTAAAAGCGGAGCAGGATTTCGCGGAAATCCCGCCTGGTGAGTCGAGAACTGTTACCCTCAAGATAGAACCGGGATTGGAGGCGGTGCCCAAGGACTATGCGTGGACGTACAATATTGGCGCGTACGAGATCGCGGCGAAGCACATAGCGATAACGGCGAAGATTGTTCCTCTCAATATCACCAAGGCGATAGACGGTCTTCAGTCGTTCCGGGGAACCCCGCTGTATACTAATTATCCATCCTCCGAATCGATCATAGCAAATGGCGTAGCGATGCTCGAGGTCGTCGAGAGCAGCGAGATCGGTACTGAGGACTGGGCGAAAATACCGGTTTTGATGACGGGAACGCTCTCGCTACTCTCATCGTTGAATGACGGTATTGTCTTTACCGAGGCGGCGAACTACGGAAGCGCGGTGGAGAGCTTATCGTCAGCCTCGGTCTCAACAGCCACAATCGAATCGAACTCAGATCTGAATAACGGAGTCCTATCGGGATACGCAACGGCCATATCGACTGAGGCGGACAACACGACGGCTGCGGTGTTGCGGGATGAAGCGAAGCTGCTCGAACTGCGAGGATGGACTTTGAAGAAAGCAGTGGAGTACGCACTCGCGATTGATGATATCAGTAGCTTAAACGAGGAAGAAAACGTGCTCGAAGCTGCGCTCTCCTATCAATATGCGGCTATGCTCTACGGGCTGCTCAACGATAAAGAGAAGAGATTGGAGAATGTCTACGAGGGATCGGTGCTCATGGATAGACATGACGAACTGGTAAGCGATGCAACTGACCTTCGGCTGAGAGCGGAGACGAGTATAGCAACGAGCAAGGAGAAAGACCTCACTCGAATCTGGGACTCGTATCTCCTGTTCAATCCGTATCATTACGATACCTTCGTAGCGAGCTATAGAACGGCAGAGGACTATCTGGAGACTGCGTCACAAAAGTATAAAGTCGCAGGCGAGCGGTTTCTGTACGAGCAGACCGAAGGAGAGTTGAATCAGCTCCAAAGCGAACTGCGCTCTGTACTCATTTTGTTCTTCATTGCGTGCGGTCTGTATGGCGTTCTTTTCCTCTATGCGATAACCCGGATTGTGCGGGGCACGATGGCATATCTGAGGGACGTATACGAGCGCGAGGTGGGGGATGTACTGGTTACCGGGTAAGACTAAGCAAATACCAGTAGGTACAGAAAATGGTCGATGAAATCGAAGTCAAATCAGTTTTGAACAAGCATAAGAAACGAGACGAGTGGTTCCTGGACGATTATTCGGTAAACCCATACCAGGGCTGTCCGTTCAAGTGCGTGTACTGTTATATTCGCGGTAGTAAGTACGGCACGCATGTAGCAGATACATTGACGGTAAAGATAAACGCACCGGAGATTCTGGAGAAGCAGCTTAAAAGAAGGGCGAAGAAGGGCGAGTACGGCATTATATGCTTCGCCTCGCAGGAGACGTATATCCCGATTGAAAAGGACTACAGGATAACGAGAGAACTGCTTGAGATAACTCTGCGGTATAGATTCCCCGTTCATATCGGAACCAAATCGACCTTGGTGCTCCGGGATTTAGATATGCTGGAGAAGATCGACGCGAGCGCGATTCTGCCCGAGGACTTACAGCAGAAACTCAATCGTGGCACGATCATCTCGTTCTCCTTCTCGACGCTTGATGAGCACTTAGCGAAACTCTTTGAGCCCGGCGCACCAACACCGCAGGCGCGATTGGAGACGTTGCGAACGTGTAAAGAAGCAGGGTTCTTGGTCGGTGTGAACTTCATTCCCGTGCTGCCGTTCCTATCAGATTCCGAGGAGCAGCTTGAAGCAATGATACGAACCGCGAAAGATTACGGGGCTGAGTTCGTGCTAGTTGGCGGCTTGACGTTATTTGGCACCGAGCCAACGGACAGCAAAACGCGGTATTACAAGGTCTTAGAAAAGCATTTCCCCGAACTTGTACCCAACTATAAAAGTCTGTTCAGGATTTTTTATGCGCCGCCGAAAGAATATCAAAACGAGCTTGAGCAAAGATCGAAACGGCTCTGTGAACGATGTGGGATTAGATATGGGATTATCCCTTAATGGCCGAATATTTTACTTTGGTCTGATACCTGCTGATCACTTATATCCCCAACTCTTCAACGATATCCTAGATCTTCCACAATTTTGTCTTGCGAGTCTTCCGAATCTGGCGCGCATCGATTATGGGAAATACTGTAGAAGAAGTCCAACTTAGAGGGGATATATAAATAATCCTACGGCATAGATAAAAGTAGTGAGGATCGCTTAAGCATAGAGGTGATAGTATGCTTAATTCGCTAAAAAAGATAAAAGAGGAGGTGAACCATCTTTTTAACCAGCATAATGAAATTGTAGATTATTTCTTCGAGCATGTTTGGAGTGATGAAAGGCCTTCAAAAATAGGAGAATCTAGTTCAGCTTTGGCTATTGATTTCGATTTGATTCAGTATACACCAGAGGAGAGAAAAATCCCCATTGAGTTTAAACAGAGATACCATGACTGGTATTCTTCCTGTAGCGCTCTTCTAGAAAGAAATTATAATCGAGAAAGAATAAGCGAATTCAAGTTGGAATATGATAATGAAGTTAAGCGTATCATATCAGCAGCATATATAACGCAAAGTGAGGGATATAAATTCATAGATTCATTCAAACACCAAGCTTCAATTTTAAAAGCGCTACCAAATTACTTGGAGCAGAGAGTTCAGGATATAGAATTGACTATTGCATCAACTTTAATGGATGACGAACTTCTTGAGGCTGAGTATCTACTTAATAAAGGCTTTATCAGAGCATCCGGTGCTTTAGCTGGCGTTGTATTAGAAAGATATCTAAAAATGAGATGCGATAATAACGAACCAAAACTGAAATATTCAAAAAATGCTACAATTAGCAAGTTAAATGATATTTTAAGGGATAATAACTTGGTGGATATTATCGAGTGGCGAAAAATTCAATATTTGGGGGATATTAGAAATAAATGCGATCACGATAGAAAATCTGAGCCTAAAAGAGAAGAAATAACAGATTTAATATCAAAAGTTAAAGAGATGATACATTATTACTAAGGAAAAGAAAGGACTACAGCAGGTTACGGCATGTCTGTGATCTGTTTTAAACTGATTAATGACCGATTCTTTTGTTTTGCTTTTGGGATTAATATCTATATTTTAATCAATAGAAAAATCCTGAACCATGCCTCGAAAAGTAGAAATCTTATCACCAGTCGGAAATCGTAAGGCTCTTAAAGCGGCAGTTGAGAACGGTGCCGATGCCGTTTATTTCGGCGTTGGGAAGTTCAACGCGAGACGCCGCGCAGAGAATCTCACGATTGTGGAACTTCAGGATGCCGTTAAGTACGCGCACGACAACGGCGTTAAAGTCTACAACACCTTCAATATCCTGATAAAGAATCACGAACTCCATGCGTTCTTTGCTGATATAGAAGAGGCGTATGCGCGTGGCGTAGACGGTATTATCATCCAGCACATCTCGTTTGCGCGTCTGCTCAAAGACGCGTTTCCTGATTTGAGGATCCATATCTCAACGCAGGCTGCGATAACCAACACGTACTATATTGATCTACTCTGGGGCGCAGACCGGGTTACGCTTCCTCGTGAGTTCTCTATTGAGCAGGTGCGGGACTTTATCGAAAAAGCAGATAGGAGATTAGAAACCGAGGTTTTTGTGCACGGTGCGCTCTGCTTCAGCTACAGCGGCCTGTGCCTCTTCTCCAGTTTCCTGGGTGGTCGCAGCGGCAATCGCGGCTTGTGTGCGCAGCCGTGCAGAAAGAAATACAACGACAGTTATCTGCTGAGTACGAAGGACTTATGCCTCGTCGAACGGATTCCTGAGATTATTGCGGCTGGCGTTACCTCCTTCAAGATTGAAGGTCGGCTCAGAAGTCCACGATACACCGCGCTTGCAACACGCGTCTATCGCCTCGCTGTTGATTCTTTTTATGACGGTACGTTTAAGGTCCCCGAGAAAGAACTCAAAGATCTCGCACTCGAGTTCAACCGCGAATTTACCGAGGGTTACCTGTTCGGTGCTACTGACATCGTCGCACCCGAAACGCCAAAGAACCGTGGCATCTTTCTCGGTGTTGTCGAAGAAGGCACCACAATTACACTCGACGAACCCCTATCGGTCGGTGACGGGGTCGGCATCTGGACAAAAGCTGGGATTGACGGTGCTGTGATAAAACAGATAGAAAAAAATGGAACGTCCGTAGCGGGAGCGGATGCCGGAGAGAGGGTAAAACTGTTCATTCGTGTAGCAGCAGGTGATATGATTTACAAAACGTCCTCTGAAACAAGACCGCAGTATGCACCACTAAAGTCAAAACCCAAGATAGCTACTCCGGCTAGATCAAAACGAGCGGTAACGATTCCTGAATTCGATACTTTTGAATCTAGTGACATAGAGCTTTTAGCAAAAGTATATTCAAAAGAGGACGCACAAGACGCGTTAAAAGCCGGTGCAACTATGGTTTTCTACTCGATCTTTGCGCACGATTTCGCTGAAAGCGAGGCATCACCCTATATTCCACGGATTCTGTCCGATTCAGAGTCTTTAGATGCCATACATCGATTAAACGAGACGAATCCTGATACTATTCTCCTCGGCAACCCTGGTTTATTATCTGAACTATCGAAATCAGCAGCACGAACGATTTACCTCGACTATTCCGCGAACATCTTCAACGACCTCGACATGAAATTTCTCAAGAACTACGGCGTGGTTCCTGTCGTATCAGTGGAACTTAACCTCGCTGAGCTGGCGGCATTCAAGAACAAAGAATTCGCCGTGCTCGTTCATGGCCGATCGGTTCTCATGACCACCGCATACCCCCTCCGTGAAGGGGGATCACTGAAGGACGAAAAGGGCTTTGTCTTTCCTGTACGGCGGGAATTCAGGTACACGCAGATTCTGAACAGCGTGCCCATCGGTCTCTTCAATGATGTGCAAAAACTTCGCGATGCCGGTATCAACAAAATCTTCTTCGACCTTACCGATGGCAATGCGGAGAGAATAATCGGTCTGTACACAAGGGACGTCCTCGCCGGTAACCCCGTCAAGAAATCACGGCGGCGAAAGCACACTCGCGGCCATTTCAGTCGTGGTGTCAAATAATCCCTCGAGCGCTTTCTGTGCTTGCCTGCCAACGCACAGGCTAACTCGGAGTGAAACAAAACAAACCAAAGCAAAGAATAAAAAGAAAAGGGGGTGGAGTGAGTAGAGTAGTATGGTATGGCTCACTCCGCAGCCTGTTTATTCTACTTTTACAGCTTCAGCTGCTGGTGCTGCTGCTTCTACCGCTGGTGGTACTTCCGGTTCAGCCTCCGCTTCTACTGCTTCGGACTCTTCACCTGCTCCTATTTCTCCGAATCCGAGATCCACAAACTCGATGGGTACTGCTCTTTGCAATAACGCTTCGATCTGCGAATATACCTGTCTGTCGCGGAAGTGCTTCATCGTCGCTGCTCCAGACGGGCAGACCGCATTACAGCCACCGCAGCCCTTGCACATCGCTTCGTTTACCGTCATTACTTGCATCACCTCGTCAAGTAGAAGTGCACCGTACGGGCAGACCTCTGCACAAGTGCCGCAGCCGATACAAACCGCCTCGTTTATCTGCGAGATTGCGGGCTCTATGTTCGCAATACCCTGAACCAAATACACAAGAGATCCCGCCGCCGCTGCTTTGCCCTGGGCTATACTATCCGGGATATCCTTGGGACTCGCTGCGCAGCCTGCGATGAAGATACCATCGGTTGCCGTATCCACCGGTCTCAGCTTGGGATGTGCCTCTAATAAGAAGGTATCCGGAGATTGAGAAAGTTTGAGCATACTTACGATGTCCCACACATTCGCATTCGGCTGCATGCCCACACCGAGCACCACCATGTCTGCCTCGAGCTCATACGGCTCGCCAAGTAACGTGTCCTCGGCTCGTACCACAACCCTATCACTGCCAGGTTTCTTATAGATTTCACCCGGAAGACCCCGTCGATATTTGACACCCTCCGCTTTGACATTGCCATAAAATTCTTCATCGCCCTTGCCAAACGCTCGTACATCCTGGAAGCAAACCGTTACGTTTGCGTCTGGTAGCTTCTCTTTTGCTATGTGCGCCTGTTTCGCTAAATACATACAGCAGACACGGGAGCAATATTCATGCCCTGTTTGCTTATTCCTCGACCCAACACAGGAGATGAAGACGATGTCCTTTGGCTCTTTCCCGTTTAGTTCGATCTTGCCACCGGTCGGACCGCTCGCCGCTGACAGCCGTTCAAACTGTAACCCGGTGATAACGTTGGGATACACGCCGTACCGATATTCCGGTGAAGCGGTCGGATCAATGATGTCATACCCAGTCGCCACGATGATTGTCCCGACATCTAACTCTTCCTTCTCTTCCGTCATCCCGAAGTCTATGGCATTTGGTTCGCACGCCGCCATGCACGGTGTTTTTGCTTTTCCCGCCTTAACATCCTCGAGCGTTGCGTCACCACATTTGCCCTCCTTAAACAGTAAGCAGTTCTCCGCGTCAACGGTATACAGAGGAGGAACGGCATTTGGGAACGGTAAGTAGATAGCAGTTCGGGCACTCAGCCCTTCGTCAAACTCGCTGGGAACGTCCTTCACGGGACATGCTACTTCGCATGCGCCACAACCGGTACATTTATCATTCACGTAGCGCGGCTTCCGCTTCACCGTTGTTTTATAATTACCCACGTAACCCTCGATGTTCTCCACCTCGGAATACGTCATCAGATCGATGTTTGGATGCGCTCCGATCTCTATCATTCGCGGCGTTAAAATGGATGATACCTTATCGAGCGAGGTATAAGTCCTATCGAGTTGCGCTACATGCCCGCCAATCGAAGGGGTCTTCTCCACAAGATGCACCTTATAGCCCGAATTTGCTATATCCAGTGCAGCATAGAGACCGCTTACGCCACCGCCGATCACCATCGTCTCTGGGGTGACATCAACCTTCTTCTCCTCTAGTAATTCTAACAATGAAGACCGAGCAACCGCACTTCTCAGCAGATCCTTCGCCTTCTGTGTCGCTGCTCGTTTGAAATCACCATGTGGCCAACTGCAATGCTCGCGGATATTCGCCATCTCGAAGAAGAACGGATTGAGACCTTTCCCGGCGCACGTGCCTCTGAACGTCGGCTCGTGCATTCGTGGCGAACACGCAGCTACGATCACGCGGTTAATTCTGCCTGCTTCAAGGTCCTCTCCTATGAGATTCTGCCCCGGATCTGAGCACATAAAGATATAGTGCCGAGCAAGAGCAACGTTTGGCAAGGTCGCGGCATATCTCATCACATCCTCGACGTCTACCGCCAACTTGATGTTTATACCGCAATGGCACACGTAAACGCCTATCCTCGTACTATCTTCTGGCGCGTCTTTGGCTATCCCCTCAACAGATCCCGTCATCGGGACTTTTGTATAATCATATTCAAAATCTTCTTCGGCCATCTTTCTTCCCTCCTTTATTATGCCCCCATCTTATTCGCCATCTCACTCAACGACTTAGACCCCACGCATAGTTCCTCGTCCATCTCTGCTACAGGCGTTCTCATTTTCACTTTCCCACCGGCTAACAGAGCGAGAGAAGCAGCCGCAGCAGCTTTGCCCTGCGCTACACTGTCCGGAATATCCCTGGGCGCTTGCACGCAGCCCGTAACGAAGACTCCGGGCACGTCGGTATCCACCGGCCTGAGCTTTAGATGCGCCTCTTTCGCGAAATGATCCACCGTTTCCTCGACACCCAGCATCTTTAATAACTCGTCCGTGCCCGCACTTGGTTTCAATCCGACGCCGAGCACTACAATGTCCGCTTCGAGCTCATACGGCTCACCGAGCATTGTATCTTCCGCCCTTACAATGACCTTGTTGTCACTGCCGGGTTTTTTGTATACCTCAGAGGCAAGACCTCGTCGGTAATTAACACCTTCTTCTTTTACGCGATCATAGAACTCCTCAAAACCTTTTCCAAATGCTCTTACGTCCTGATAGAGCACGGTGATCTTACACTTCGGCACCTTCTCACCGAGCAGGTGCGCGTGTTTCGCTATGTACATGCAGCAGACTCGGGAGCAGTATTCATATCCGGTTTGCTTGTTCCTCGAACCAACACAGGATATAAAAACGGCTTCATCCGGCTCCTTGTCCACGCCCTGTACGATTATCTTACCGAATGTGGGGCCGCTTGCATTCGAGTACCGTTCGAACTCCAAGCCCGTAATGACGTTGGGATACACCCCGTATTTGTATTCGGGCATCGTTCTCGGATCGATAATGTCATAGCCGGTCGCAACGATGATTGTTCCCACATTATACTCCTCTATCTTCTCTTCCATATCAAAATCAATAGCCTTCGCACCACATGCCAATATGCATGGAGGGACTTCTACGTCTTCTTTACCCTCTTTCAGGTACGCGCGCACATTTTCAATCGTTGCTTTCCCGCACTTGCCCTTCTTTATCATCTGACAACGCTCGGGATCAACGCAGTACACGGCCGGAATTGCCTGCGGGAACGGCCTGTAGATCGACCCTCTCTTCCCCAGATTCTCGTCAAATTCGTTCGGGAATTTGTATGCGAATCGGCAATCCTGCTCGCAGAGCGCACAGCCGGTGCAAATTTCTTCAATGACGTATCGCGGCTTCCGCTTTACCTTCACTTTGAAATTACCAATGGAGCCTTCCACGCCGACCACCTCGGAATAACTCATCAGGTTTATGTTCTTGTGCTTCGAAACATCAACCATTCGCGGCGTTAAGATACACGCCGAACAATCGAGAGTCGGGAACGTCTTATCAAGCTGTGCCATATGCCCGCCGATCGTCGCAGATCGTTCGACTACGTGCACCTTGAATCCGGCATCTGCCATATCCAACGCGGCGTACATCCCTGCTATTCCTCCGCCTATCACCAGTGCCTCTGGAATAATATCGACTTCCTTCTCTTCAACTTTCTCTAAACAAGAAGCTTCAACTTTGCCCTTTATTGATTGCATCAAATTCCGCGTTTTTTCTTCTATATCGCTTTTCGGTTTCTCTTTTTCTACTTCTACTTCGGCTTCAGCTTCAGTTGCCATACCTTTTCCACCCCTACTCTTTCTTCGTTACGCTACATATAAATCTTTTGCTTTTTTTCCGCGTCACGGTACTAACCTTCTCCGATCGCGCGGGAAAAGCACTGCTTCCCGTACGTTATCGAGCTCGAGCATGCTCATGAGCAGTCGTTCAACGCCGAGCCCCCAGCCTGCATGGGGCGGCATGCCGAACCGGAACGCATTGAGATAAAACTCGAAACTATCCGGACTGAGACCTTTCGCTTCGATATTCTCCTTCAGCAGCTCGTACGAATGAACACGCTGCGAGCCCGAAGAGAGTTCTAATCGCGGATGCATCAGGTCAAATGCATCGCACGTATCCTTGCCCTCGATCGGCTGCGCGTAGAACGGCTTTATCGCACGCGGCCAATCGGTGATGAAATAGTGCTCGCCTATCGTCTTGCCAAGGATATGCTCTGCAGACGTGCTGAGGTCATCGCCCCATTCGATCAGCTCACCCGCTTCTAAAAGTATGTCGATCGCTTCTTCATACCGTATGCGTCTAAACGGTGTTTTGGGCACCTGGAAATCCAACTCGAAGCTCTCCAGGCCGGGATATGCTGCGACCTTCGAGTAGACCGCGGCGATGAGCTCCTCTAAAAGCGCCATTACCGTTTCGTTCGAGACAAAGGCGACTTCAACGTCCGCGGATGTCGCTTCGTTGAGGTGCTTGGTGGTGTCGTGCTCCTCGGCGCGGAATATCGGCGCGATCTCGAAGACTGCGTCGAGCCCTGAAGCGATGAGCATCTGCTTGTACAGTTGCGGGCTCTGGTTCAAGAACGCTTCACGTTCGAAATAAGTAATGGGGAAGAGCGCGGTGCCACCTTCCGTCGCGGCACTCACGATCTTCGGCGTGTTTATCTCGATAAAGCCTCTGTCGCTGAGGAAATCCCTGATCGTTTTGAGCATACGGCTGCGAATGATAAAGATATGCTTCGTCCGTTCGGTTCGCACGTCCATGAATCGCGCATCAAGTCGCGTGTCCAGCTCGGCGCCCACTTTGCCCGTGGTGTCCAGCGGTAAAACTTGTGATGCGACGCTGAGCACGTCCATTCGCTCGGGTATGAGTTCATAACCATTCGGCGCTTTTGGCTCGCCCTTTACTATCCCTTCGATCACGACGACGGACTCACGCGGGACTTTCTTCGCGCGTTCGAACAGTTCCGTATCTATTGTCTTCTTGAAGAGCGTAACTTGGGCATAGCCTTCACGGTCTCGCACGATAAGGAAAAAGACCCCGCCGAGATCCCGCTTCTCGTGCACCCAGCCTGCGATACGCACGCGTTCGCCATCATCGTTCGTAGTTATTTCGTTCGAGTATTTCCGGTTCTCGATTGGGAGTTTCATGTCTTGCTTTCATCCTAAGTGCTTCTTCCAAAAATAAGGCTTATACGTGTAGTATACGAGCACCTTAATTAAGAAACATTTATTTAGCTCCCGATCTATCTCCAAGGTGCAGTTCGAGCTCTCGCGCATTCCGTGAATTTTTGCGTTCTCGCTAAAAGTACTTACACGACCAAGCCTTCCGCTTTTCAAAAAGCGATGTGTTTGCTTCGATATCTGTGCAATTGAGAAGGGACAAGATAAACGGATCCTGTTTTAAGAAGAGATTGGTGAGGGGTAAGGTCTGAGATATTTTTGAGGATTTTGATTATCATTCAGTGGACTAGTACTTTTTAGGTTAACCATAAGTGCTTCGATATCTGCCATGCTTCCGCTCCCCGTTTAACCTTCGTAGTCCTGTTAGCTATAAGATTAGCTAACAAAAATAGAAAAGCTTATATGTAGCATTTTACCTAACAGTACCTTTGGGAGGTATACCGCCGGAAGATGAAAAAAGGCGTGAAGGTTTTGGGTGTGATTAATGATATTTATCAGAAAGCGCCGATATTGGCAATTTGTGTGCTTTTTTTAGTAGCTATGGGCACAGTTTGCTTTGTATCTGCGTCTAATACGGCGTATAGCGTGCCAATTGGGGCAGAAGCAGAGGATTTGGCGGATAATAATTTGGTGCTCGCTTTTACCGGGGAGTTGGCTAATGGCGCTTTCAGCTCTCTCGAGGGATGGTCAGAAGATATACGCGTAACCACGGATTCGTCAGATTCTTCTTACCCAGCAATTGCGGTGGATAGCACCAACAATGTCCATATAACCTGGTATGATTACAGGGACGGAAATGAGGAGATTTATTACACCAAGTTAGACAACAGTGGAACGACGCTGGTTGATGACACCCGCATAACCACGGATTCTGCAATTTCTGGGGGGCTCAGCAATTGCGGTGGATAGCACCAACAATGTTCATATAACCTGGGAAGATTACCGGGACGGAAACGCGGAAATTTATTACACCAAGTTAGACAGCAATGGAACGACGCTGGTTGATGACACCCGCTTAACCACGGATTCTGCAGATTCTTCTTACCCAGCAATTGCGGTTGATAACACCAACTGTATCCACATAACTTGGGAAGATTTGCGGGACGGAAATGAGGAGATTTATTACAAAAATAATTGTGGCGGTGCGCCACCAGAAAATCAACCACCAATCGTGGATTTTACGTACTCTCCGCTCCAACCGATTCTCGCTGAGACTGTAACCTTCAACGCCACCGCTTCGTACGACCCAGATGGTAATATCACAGGAGCTTTGGCGATGGAAACAGTACCAACACAACAGAATCAACGATTACACATTCTTACGTTTCAATAGGTGAGTATACCGTGAACTTAACCGTAACCGATGACAAAGATGCAACGAATAAAACGTCCAGAGTGATTAAAGTTTTTCCGGACGTGCCCTACTTAGATACTGAACCAGGCACCTATCCAAGTATCTGCGGCCTCCATAACGGAACGATTGAGATGACACATACAGTTAACGTCAGTACAATCTATCTCTATCCGTGTACAGGCACTGGCGGGCATATCGAATACGCAAAGATATGGAACGCATCGTGGGAGGGGGCAGAGGCACACTGGCATGGGTACGTGGACAATTGGCACAATTGTTCGTTCGATACAAACTTTACGCTTGTGGCAGGTGCGATATACAACTACACGATCCGCACGGGCTCGTATCCGCAAATCCATCATCAACCCGAATTGTTGACTGCAAAAGGGTGGATCACGTGCTCGGAGTTCGTGGACATCAACGGTAAGAGGCACGAGGGCTGGATACCGGCGATTAGATTAGAATAAAAGTTCTTTCAGACAAGTCACTTTGAAGCACTTTGAGGCAAGAAGTAGAGTGACACCTATAAATAAAAGGAATACAGAAATAATAAAATAGCTATGAATCGCCGTCTGCAGGTGCTGAAAAATGAAGAAATTTAACCTGACAGCTACGATATGGGAAGAAGAAGGCGTATATGTTTCAAAATGTCCTGAGTTGGGTGTTGCGAGTTGCGGCGATACACCGGAAGAAGCACTCAGTAATTTGAAAGAAGCAGTGGAGCTCTACCTCGATAATGCGAGAGAGTTGGGGCTTATTGTAGAGTTGGAAACCGCTCTTACGTCCTCACATAAATTCACTTCTACCTTTGAGGTAACTGCATGAAGAAGCTGCCCGTGGTTTCTTCAGATGACGTAATCAAAGCATTGAAAAAAGAGGGTTTTGAATATGCTCCAAAGCGTGGTAAGGGAAGCCACACGGCACTTTTCAAAATTGATGAAAAAGGGCGTAAATTACTTGTTATTGTGCCAAAAAGAGAGAACTGCCCAAAGGCACTCTTTTATCCATTCTTCAACAAGCTAATTTATCGAAAGATGATTTCATTGAACTCTTGAAGACATAATCAAAACAAAGACAGAGAACAACAGACTGCCAAGGATGCCCCTAATTTATTCCTGAATGGTGCGGTTAGGGCGGTCTTTAATTAGAAGTAACACTTTCAAAAACTTTGAGCCATCATTTGTGGCTGGGAAGGTTTGTAAGTCAAACCCATTAGAAAAAGGTTTAATCCAAAACGCTGCGCTGCTTCCTTTGGTAAAGCTTTTCTTTTTTAAGAAAAGGTTTGTTGATAAGGAGGGCCGTGCCTCTTATTCGAACAGCAGCCGGGCGAGCATGCTGCTCTTCTTCTCGTCTCTTTCATCGGCCTCCTCTGAATCATCCGAATCCCACTCGACCGTCTTCGATACCGCTGCTTTTCTCGCTGCTCCTCCCCCTCTTGTCTCCGCAGCTCTACCGCCGTGCTCGCTCTTTCGCACACGGACATCGACCATAATGGGCATCTCGATGCTCGGACTCGAAAGTAACGCGACGCCCTGCGGTATCCGCTTGATCTCCTCTTCCATCTCGCTGCTCATAAACTCCAGACCTCTGCTCAACGCCTTGATATCGTTCGGATTCGTCACCTTCAGGATGATCTGCGTATTGCACTGCGAGATGACGTTCTTATCCACCCGCGCGGGTCGTTGCGAGATGACGAGCAGCCCCAGCCCGAACTTCCGGCCCTCCGACGCGATGGTTCTCAAAATATTTGAGCTGACCGCCTGCCCGAATCCCCGTTCCGGACAGAAGTTGTGCGCCTCCTCGATAACGAGCACAAACGGCGGAATCTTGCCCATCTTCCTGCCTTCAAAAACCTCTTTGCAGAGTCGGTAAACGATTAACTGCTGTAATTTCGGCTCGGCACCTTTCATATCGAGTATAGACGCCTTACCCTCTTTAACGAGCTCTTCTATTCGTGTCGGGCTGTCGGAGAGTATGCCGGTATCCCGGATCCGTTCGAGGAAGTGGATGATCTTCCATTTGGTGGTGCTCTTGCTCTCGACCACCTCCTTGATGATATCGTCGATCGTGTAAAACTCCTTTCGCGCTTTGATTTCGTTTATACATTGGTATAAAACGCCTAATTGCGCGTCAGACAACGTGAAGAAGTCATATAATTCGTTTACGCTCAGATTGATCCCATCGATGCGAAATAGCCTGTCCGCAGCTGGATTTATCGAGAAATTCGCCGGTGTGTACACCACAACTTGAGGGGCATACCCTTTCGGCGCGATCGCGAATTTATCCATCTGCCTCCGCTCTTCTTCGCTCTGGTTCTCGTATTTCAGTGAGAGATACTCGCCGTGCGGGTCAACGATAAGCAACGGGACGTTCTTGTCGAGCAGCTCCTCGATGAGCACGCCAGCCGTGTACGACTTGCCACTGCCCGTCTTCGCCAGGATGCTGCAGTGTTTCTGGATTAGCTCGTCTTTCTTCAGATAGACCGGAATGTCACGCCCGTCAAGCATACCCAGGTGGATGCCCTTGTTTTTGAGCCCCAGCGTGTCCATGACGAAACTCTGATCTGCTTTGAAGATCTTGGCATCACGCGGGAGCGTACTTTTTGGCTGCATCAGAAAGCCGCGTTCGTCTTTATACCCGATGATCTCCACGGTTGCCGTCTTCTCTTCGACGTCAACCATAGATACGACACGCCCGAGGATCCAGCCGTCTAATTCATTCCATACCTTTACGTACTCGTTCCTCCTTACCTCGCTGGAGACGGTAAAATCGAACTCGTGCAGTCCAACATCACCCGAAATCGTGCCTACTAACTTATACATCTTACACTCCCTGGATCGGATATCCGTTACCTCTCACTACCCACGTACGTACTTACGCGACGCGAAAGGATGCATCGTAACAGCTCATGCGTGACGGACGCCAAATGGAAATTATAGAGAGCAGATCCAATCAAATTGAATTGAATTATGCTATACTAATACCGCATTCACGATCCCCTCTTGACCCGGTCGGCTGGTTACGACCGCGTCGCCAAGTTCAGTCTCGATTACCGCGCCCTTTGTCGTAATGTTCCGGCGTGCGTAGAACGGATTTGCGGGATTCTTCTTCACGGTGATTATTTTAACCGTTTTCGTAGTTCCACTCTTCGGATCCGCGACATTTGCCAGTTCACATTTAAGTAGCCTCAGTTTACTGCGACCGCCGCGCGTTCTGATCGTTCGTCTTCGTGTCTCGCCGATGGTCGTGTCTGCTGCGGGCCTACCCGCCTCGTGCTCCCGCTTCTTACGATTTCGATGAAGCCTTCCTCCCGTGGACTTTCGTCTTGATTTACCTTGCCATCTCATTTTTTACGGACCCACAAACCCACATTTGTCACACTTATATAAATTACTTTGCTTTCTGCACTTCGCGCATCTACCTATCTCGTTCTCTCCGCAGTTCGGGCACGGAAAGACGGTGAATCCCTTCTCCAGCAATTTTACTCCGCAGGATGTGCAATACTCGGTCATAGCATGCTCCTCTTCTTTTTATTTCTATTTCGATTTTTAGCTTTGAAGTTTTATCTGTCTCTTCGCCGGTCGCCGTCACGCTTGTCATAGCTACCACCGTGGACGGCATACTATACTTACATCTTCCTCCATTAATAATAACATCCGCTTCTATTTCTACTTCTTCAACCCGGGTCGGCGGAGTTTTACCGGATATGTTCGCGCTCGTTGCGGTTATCGGCCCCGTCTCGTGTATTATACGCAGTGCTATTTCGTTATCTGGGAATCGAACGCCAACGAGATCGGACCCCGCAGTTACGAGATCCGGCACGCACTTTTTTCCCCGTAATAATACCGTGACCGGCCCGGGCAGCAGCTCTTTTAAAATGGCCATCAGTTCGGCGTCCACGTATGCAACGGTCTGTAGCATCTCGAATGATGAGACGGCGAGTGAGAGCGGGTTTGACAGGTCTCGACCTTTGAGTTCGTACACTTCCCGCACCGCATCCTCCGAAAGCGCATCGGCACCCAAACCGTACACCGTCTCCGTAGGGTACACGACCGTACCCCCACGCTTGATTGCAGCGATCGCGGCCCGTATCTGGTCTTCTACCTCTTTATCGGTTGACATTCCTTTTTCTTTGCGTGATAGTACGAAATTAGGAGCAAATGTAAAGAGACCGGAATGTTACTTAAACCACTCTTCAGGACGCGTAAGAAACTCAAGCTGCTCGGGCTCTCGCAATAGGTCATACAGTGCTCTGTCCTTGCTCAGCATGAGCCCACGTGGCCAGGTCTCCTCAGGCTGTAAGAATCGTATATCCGGCACATCATCGTACTCGTCGTTCTTGATAAACTCGCCATACGTCAGTTCGAAATACGCTGCTCCTTTTCGCTGCTTTATTGGCTCGTAGATCGATGAGAACGTTCGTGCAACCCAGTTCGCCATCTTTAACGCCGATTCGGACGGATTAATCGTAACGTGCCCATAATCAGGAGGAACGATAACTTTATCTCCTTTCTTCGCTTTTACCACGATTACGTCGGTTATCTTTTCAATGCCTTGTATCTCTTCACGTTTTTGCAGTAAATAATGCGCTTCGCCCTCTAATACTCCGTACATCTCTGGGTAGGTCTGTTTTGAATCATCGGGGCACGGATGATAGTGCCCTGCGGTTTTAACAAATTCCACGCCGAGGTTATTCGGCGGAATAATCGTGATGTCGTATCGCAATCCCAATTTGGCTATCTTATTCGCGTCCGCTTCGTTCTTCGATACGTCTCTGAACATATAGTACAGTTCCATATCCATGCTCGCGTTCGCTAAAAAGCGTTTATTAAACAGAACCCCCTCCATATCCTTCAGTGTCCTCGCTTCAGGGTAGAACGTTCTCTCTCCAAATTTTAATTCCTGCCACGTTGCACTCATCTCGTTAAACACTCTTATTAATAGCATGTTTACGATATTTAAATATGGATACTGCATCCACGACGATAACCGTTCAATTCGGGAGATCGTCGAAGCTTTTCGAGATTATACAACGCCCGATACCGCATATCGTTGTTGATTCGAGCAAGGAGCTGCACGGCTGGTGGAACGGAATAGAGCCGTACGGGAATCGAGAATGCACCTCGGAGAAGCTCCTGATAAACCCGTATAACGGCTGCAGCCATAACTGCCTCTTCTGTTATTCGCACGCGTTCGGCGGCTATTTCAAACTATTTCGCGAGCACGGGGTCGTTACGGTATTCAAAGATTTCGATAAACGGCTTGCGCGGCAATTGGATGGACTCACCGTTGCGAGCTGCGGCTATCTCTCTCCGGTTACCGACCCGTTCCAGCCGCTCAATGACCGATACGAACTGAGCGAGCGGATCGTAAAGGTGTTTGTCGATCGTAATATCCCGGTGCAGTTCACCACGAAGGGTAAAATAAGCGAAACGGCACTCAACCTGATCAAGAGACAGGGTCACTCGTTTGGCGAGGTATCCATCCTGACGCCGGACGAAGCGAAACGACAGCGACTGATGGTGGGCGGCGCAACAACCGAGGAGCTGGTGCGAAACCTAGAGCGGCTTACGAACGCAGGCACGTTTGCCGTGTGCCGGATTGACCCGATAATACCGTATGTGACGGATAACCAGGAAGAACTGGACGATTTAGTACAGAGGGTGGTTGATGCTGGTGCGGGGCATATCATAACGAGCTGTCTGGACATTCCTCTGGTGATGAAGCACGAACTGTACGAAGAGCTGTCGAAAAGGTTCGACGTTCCCAAAACGCACTTTGCCGATTTGTATACCGAGACGATGAGCGGACGGCTTCACGCGAAGCTAGCATACCGGCGGAAGCTGTTCGGCATGATGCGGGCGATATGCGATCGAAATAAAGTGACGATGGGGCTCTGTATGGAATTTCAATCCCTCAAAGGGAAGTACGTCACGGGTTTGAACAGGGAGTTTATGAGCTCTTATAACTGCGAAGGCATCGACGTGCCGCTTTACGTACGTGCGGGCGACAGCAAGCGGTTTGAGCCCGTTCATAGTTGTAAGGGGAATTGCTTACAATGCCATATCATGGATAGCGCGCCGGTATGTGGTATTCCGGACTTGCAGCAGGCGAGCGCGTGGAAATTAAAAGATTACCGAAGGTGGAGCCTGCAGTTGAAAGAACGAAGCGCGAAACAGCGCACGTTCGAGGTATGAGTGCTGTTCGGACACTAAGAAGCTAAGATAAGACGAGTAGCTTTTTCTTTGGTGTGCTTAATAAGATAGACGTAAAGTAATCATGAACACCGCGATTTATCTCATCAGAGCAGTGAGCCTCATTACTTTCGGCGTGATCGTGGCGAACGTCGTGCTCGAGAGCGATGCGATGCGGAAGTTATCGCCGCTTATACGACCGTTCTGTAGTGCTTCGAACCTGCCGCGTGAAGGTACTATCTCGCTTTTCGCTGCCTTTTTCAATCCCACCGCTGGGAAATCGACCCTGGCGGGGTTCTATCACGAGGGTAAACTAACCGATAACGAAACGATCGTAACGCTCGTCATGAGCACATTTCCGACCGTCGTTGGCGAATCGCTGTTCAGGGTGCATGCGCCGATTGCGCTCGTGCTGTTAGGCCCCGTTATCGGCAGCATTTATATCGCGCTCACGCTGCTCTCCGCGTTTCTACAGTCATTCGGCGCGTTCGTCTATGCGAAATTGCGCTTCCCGCAGCCGGCGTGTGTTGACGAGGAGATATATGCAGCTGCAACGGAAACAACAAAGAATCAGAAACTGAAAACGGCACTGAAGAAATCAGTTGCCACGTTGAAAAAGGTAGTACCAATAATGGTCGTGGCGTTTTTAGTGGTCGATATTCTGTTTACGCTCGGTCTCATGGACAATATTAGTGTCATCTTTGATCCGATCCTGCGCGTATTGGATCTGCCAGGGGAAGTAATCACCGCACTCGTTGCGGATTTAGCGCATTTCTCCGCAGGTTACGCGATTGTCGCCGCACTGCTCGCGAAAGGCGTGATCACGGCGAAGCAAGCGATATTAACACTGCTCATTGGCAGCATGCTCATGATAACGCTCGTCTACCTGAAGTACAGCCTTCCCATGTATATGTCGCTCTTCGGCAAGCTCGGGGCGAAGATCACCGCGATTATGTACCTGAACAGTATGGTTGCGAAGGTGCTGATGATTCTGCTCGTTGTGGTAGTGATGTGATGAGTGTTTTTATTAGATATGAGAAAAATATAATTTTTTGAAAAATAAATATGTAGTTGAGATCGATAACTTTTAAATATCATTAAGTTTATATCTTTAGCATAGTGTTTTGAAATGATAGAAAACGAAGAGTGGGACTTTAAAGAGTTTACGCCAGCTATTGCTTTATTAGTAGGTATTTCTGCAGTTTTGTTTAAAATAACAGAATACTTTAACACTAATATTGTAAATTTAAGTAATCCTGCACTAATATCAGTTTATCTTTTGGTTTCCGTTTTAATCAGTGAAATTTTAATTATTTCGTTATTTATTTTAACGAAAGGGTATATGATAGCGGCAAAGGATGAAGAATTGAAAGTATTAAGAAGAATAAATGCAATTTTAAACCGATGGCTGTTTGTTATTCCTATTTTTGTAATTATTTATTCATTTTTAAGCGTATTTTACCTTTTCGTTACAAGAAACTGGCAAGGTAACATAATCGGCTACTTTGATAGTTATTCTTGGTTGATGTTCTTTTTGGTTTCTGTATTCATTTCCGCCATTCTGTTTACAGACATATATGAGAAGTTTAAGCTTTTATCATTTCAGTATTCAAAATATCTAGTAAAAAAGAAAATTAGATCTTTAGGTCACATATTCCAATCACCAGAAGATTTAAATAAATCAAATTTTGCTATAATTTTAACCTTATTATTCTATGCTTTTTTATTAATACTTATTCCTTTTGTATTAATTATAATACCTACATTTTTGTTATGCGGCTCGTACTCGATCGAAATAGCAAATGCCTCCTATTCTTGCACTGATGAAATGATGGTGACGATATATGATACGGGTGTGCCCTCATCAAGGTGTTATATCTCGTTATATAATTTGACAAACTCTAACGAGATATTCTTTGATAATAAGGACGATATAACAATTGAAGAATCCGGAAAAAATGAATCTCATAATGGATTTATGACTGGCGAGAAGAGAGATGGGATATATTATTTGTCTATAAATACTTCTAGTCTTGTTCCAAACTATTATCTCTTAAAGTCCGAAGTAACGTACAATGATTTTCGAAACTTTGCCTTATTAAGAGCTACTAAACGAGACCATAAGTTGTTTTATCTTGCGCCTAAAAATATTAGTTGAAGTGCATTTCCCCAGAAAATCGAAACTACCACACCCGCGCCGCCCGTTGCGCCAGCTCGTTCGCATCTTGCGCCTCGCGCAGCATGCTTTCATCCAGAAACAAATAAGCAGCTCGCTTGTTGTAGTACGGCGCGCCCTTTCTCGAAAACACCGTCAAAACCTTGCCGTCGTGGTTCACTGCAACACCTTCACATTGGTAGTGACTTCGTATGACCGTCTTCACTCCCGCCATACTGAGAAATGCGTCCGTCGTCGTCTTCCCAAAGAGCATCCCGGCACCGCGTACTGACTCGAAACAGCCGTTGCCCTCGATCGGGTCGTTCCAGAGCAGCTCCTTGAACGTGCTCGTTCCCGGATGTCTCTCGCGTGCGCGCGCAATCTCATCGAGCGAGGTTATCACGCAAGGCACGCCGCCGTGCATCATCATATACCGTCCCGTAACCAGTACCGCGTAGGGTAAATACGACCACAGCTCTTTGAGGGCCCTGTAGAGATCCTTGCCCTGCTCACCAAAGCGCTTGACAAAGAACAAAGGCAGTTCATGGGGTCTGAACATCATATCCGGCGGGCCTTCGTGGTTGCCGCGCAGCAGTACCACGCGTTCACCTTTGCCTGCGAACAACTTCAACCTCAAGACCACATAGTACATCGCAACGCTTTCATCGCCCCGATCGCCGTAATCGCCCAAAAAGATAATTCGATCCGCGTTTAAAACCTCCTGCTGCTTCAGTATATGCATCAGGCTATCCAGATCGCCGTGGAGATCGCCGATAACGACCATACTTGTCACCGTGTGAGGGTCGATGCGCACCAATCCGCCCCCCTTGCGAGCACCCAACTCTTCACGCAATCGATCCTTCGCTTCCGTAATCAGTGCCGCAAACTCCTCCGCAGACGCCTTGAACGCCTGCTTCACCCATTCATCAACTTCCTCTGCCTTCATTTCATAGTCGTTACGTATGTATACCGGAATGTGGATTTTTCTGCCCGAACAATAAATAATATTCGCGTGAGTCGTAAAGGTGTTTGTGGTATGGCTATGGCCGAGTCAGCATCAAGCCGAGAACCGAAAGCGCAGCGAAACGGTCAATTGCTCTTATTCTCCACGCTCTTCCTCGTCTACAGCGTCGTTATTGGCGCGGTCATCACGATTCATCCCCTGTATCTGGAGCACTTTCTCGAAAAGCCGGAATTAGTAGGGCTCGTTGCGGCGCTCTCCTCGCTTGCCGGGATGCTCTTCAGCCTTCCCGCTGGTGTGCTCGCCGACAAACTCGGCCGGAAACGCTTGCTAATTGCTTCGTTCTTGCTCCTCGCGGCCGTACTTGTGGCGTTTTTCATCAATACAAGCCTGTACGCGTTAATCGGACTGCAACTAGCATTTGGGATGGCCATGGCGCCCGCATGGGTGATCAGCGAGGCGTTTATCAAGGATATTTCACCGAAAGGCCGGCGAGGCGAGTTCAGGTCCTTCTTTGGCACCTTCGCCAATGCCGGCCTGTTTACAGGCCCCATCATCGGAGGGTTCCTCGCGGACCGATTCGCACTACGAACCCCGTATATCTTCTCCGCGCTGCTGCTCCTTGCGTCCTTAACACTGATCCTCAAATTACGCGATAATACCGGTAATCGGCGTGGAAACACCACTAACAACGAAACAGGTAAGGACGAATTGTTAGCAGTACTCAAAGAGTTCCGGGCGCATCGAGAGCTTATGGTTCTGGCGCTCTGCACCGTTGCACTCTTCTTCTGGTATTCTGCTCGCTGGGTCTTCGGGCCGCTGTTCCTCGAACGCCTGGGCTACAGCCCCTTTATCATCGGGCTCTGGATCGGTGTTTCCGGCGCTCCGTACCTCTTTTTCCAAATACCGCTGGGTAAATTAGGCGATAAAATCGGGAAAACCAGACTGATCTGTCTTGGCTTCGCTATCTCGACGATATTCATTATTCCCTTAGGATTCCTGCAGTCGCTTCCCAGCCTCTTACTAACCGTCTTTATCATATCGCTCGGCACGACCCTGGTCGAGCCGTTACTCGAGGCGCGCGTCACGGATATCGTGCCACGGGAACGATATGGTGCTTACTCCGGCATCTTCGAACTTGCCAAGACCACCGGGGTCATGATAGGCCCGGTAAGTTCATCGCTCTTCGTTTTCCTGTTCGGCATCTCGTATTCCTTCTTACCCGCCGTTATCTTCTTCATCCTGACCCTAGCACTTTTTCTCTACACGCGCCAATCGGTATGTACGTAACGTAGAGCATAACCGTGCCGAAGAACGCGTTAAGCCATGAATGGATTGAGTCCACTATGCAACTAGGAAGAACCGGAATAACCGGAAAACCGAGGATCGGGAAGTCAACGATCATCAAGGAAGTGATACGGCGATTGAAGACCGAAGGTATAGCGGTAGGTGGCATGCTCACAGCCGACATCCACGAAGGGGGGCGACGGGTCGGGTTCTCCATCGAGGATATACGCACGGGCGAGACGGGCATTCTGGCGCACGTGCAGCTCCACCGGCACGGCCCAAAGGTAGGCAAGTACACCGTCAATCTCACCGATTTGGATGCTATCGGTGCGCATTCGATAACCTCTGCGCTTTTACAATCCGAACCGCAGATACTCATCATAGATGAAATCGGCCCGATGGAATTGAAGTCCACGCGCTTCCTCGACGCGGTAGAAAACGCACTGAGCAGTAATAAACAGCTCATTGTTACCGTGCATCAGCGCTCAGCGCACGACTTGGTACGGCGGATAAAGAGCACGTTCGAGATACTGGAAATTACTGAAGCGAACCGAGAGGAAATGGTGACAGTAATCCTGAAGATGGGGGAGAACAGTCTTAATGGAGAGGGCTAGGGGCAAATCGCACGTCACCATACACTCTGAATAACCCCAGTTGCACATAAAGTCGGCTTTCAGTATCGCACAAATTTGCCGTCAGTTGTGCTCGTGAGGATAGAATTTGGAGTATCGCTAAACCCCAACCAAAATTACCGTCAATTTTTGGGTTTGGCGTCTCATAAATATCCCCCGCCCTCAACACGAGAGAATGCCCTAAACTTCTCCATAGCTCTTCTTTGCTATTTTTTCCATCTCGCTCTTATTTTAAAACGTAACCGATGATTGCACCAAAAATCCCGTAAACTACTGCTGAGATGATTAACTCGCAGTGTGGGTACATAAACAATGAGCTGATATAGCCTAAACCAAAACGAGCGAAGAAACGCACTAAAAATAGTGAGATGGCACTAATATGTCCTGTTACCAATGTGATAGCTGTACCAATCACGCCGACTGCACCGCCTATTATCGCGCCTATCTGCCACGATTTCAACTTTTTTAACCAATATCTCTTTCCCATTTTAGCCCTCAAGAAGATCAGGATAAGCTCTGATCACAGTGCTCTCAGCTTTTAATAGGTTCAGTGTGTCTTCGATCTCTTTATACTGCACATTCTCATCAAATTCGATGTATATCCATTCAACTTCTTTTGCCTCCAGCGAGTATTTATCAAGATGCTCTTGAAGTTCCGTTATACTATATTCTCTATCATCTTTACCGAAACAATTTTCGAAGAAAACAAATATGTCTTCATCTTCCCGTTTTACTGCCGTGAGTTCTATCCGTTCCTCTTCCAATAAAGTCTCCTTTAACGTGTTAAACTCGGCCACGGGGATTACGGCGTAATAAAGCGGGCTGATCCAGTATACTCTTTTTGCGGTAAATGATACCGGTAGGTTCTCGCGCAAAAGCTCTTCGGTCCCAGACGTAATGTTATCATCTTTCAAACCTAAACGAATCCCACCAGCGTAAAGTCTACCCTCATACGTGTTCACTGCTATCACCCAAATAACGGCTGCTATGAGTACCAACACTACTACAATCACTAGATTTTTTTGTTCATGCCCTTTAATCCGCCTATCTTTACCTATTTCTTCTTCTCACTATATACCTGAACCAATAACGCCAATCGCACTCCTATCCCCGTCGCCTTCCACGGTATTTTACGAAAACTACCACCAACGATAGAAACACACATCCTGCCAGAATCCATAATAATATCGTTGTATTCGTAAAAATATCGTAAAAAGTATCACATAGTGATGGTTCGGGGCTTTCAGCCACGATAATCTCCCAACCATCGATCATCTCGTGGTGTAACCGCTCGTTCTCTGGTGTACGCTCGTAAACCCAGAGGGTAACTCTATATATTGACCTGTCTATGTCAGACGCAGCGATTTTCATCTCAGGGTCCTCTTTCCAGTTCTCTATTTGATCCCTGATCCAGGCTGCTTCTTCATCAGTTGCCGGTTCCGGAGCTAAGGTGGGTGCTGAACCGAGAGCGATACCTGTTGCTAGCACTGCTAAGATGATACCAATCGCACATAGCTCTTTCATCTTCTTCTATCACTCCCTAATGTTTTATAAGTGCTTATTATTTACCTTATGTTTATTTTTGTTGATATTACTCTCATCCTCTTTATTTCTATAAAAAGGGAAAAAAGCTAACCTCTAAAGAGGTTAGCAAAAATTGTCGTAGCTCCTTACCCCCGATGTTTTAAAGTATCATTCATTTTTTCTCTTTGTGTCTTCTTATTCCATTGGTCTGGTAGAGTCTTCGGCCACAATGATGTTCCAGCCATCGATCATCTCGCCGTGTAATCGCTCGTTCTCTGGTGTACGCTCATAAACTCAAAGGACAACCATCTTTTCCGCGTGATATATTGCAGTCGTGCTAATTCGCGTCTCCAGCATTTCTTATAATTCCCCTATTGCATCATATTTGTCTCAGCGGTGATCTCTGGTGACTTTTGGTCTTCTGCCACAATTATTTCCCATCCATCGATCATCTTTCTATGCAGTTGTTGGTTCTCCGATGTACGCTCATAAACCCACAGAGTAACTCTTTTTATCCCTCGGTCTATGTCCCATGCAGCAATTTGCATTTTGGGATTCTCTTTTAGGTCTTTTATCTTGGATTTCATCAAAGCTACGTCATCATCGGTCACTTGAGCCAAACTTATCTTACTACTTGATACGTTACAATTTTCATCTATATACCAGGAATAAGAGGTAGTCGCATCTATGTTGTCGCAACCGACATCGTTAGTGCTCTGAACTAAAACATACGTATCGTCCGTATCAGTGCCACAGGGCATCTGCCAATCCCCAGGCTCGATATCGTCCTCTCTATACTGAAAGAACCGCCAGTTATCAAAGTCACTCGTGCTGCCTCCCTCGTGCTCTGCGCAGACCGCATGATAAAATTCGAGATCGTTATTCCCTATGTAAGTATAATACACCGGGTCATCCTGACTTCCGTCATCCCAATCGGGATAGCAGTGCTCTGGATAAATGGCACTCCATTGCCAATAGCACTGCTCTATTTCATCCTCAAAAGCCGGCGCGTATTGACTCTCTCCTGACCACCGTATAATCGCATTGTGCCTACACACTGCATCATTCCAGCTTTCCGATCCTCCCTGGCAATCGGATTGTCCACCTCGATAGTCCTCTATTACACCGGTCACGTATCCCCTAGATTCAATATCTAGATTTTCATCGATTACCTTACCGCCACATCCACATCCTTCACATTCTGCTTCGGCTGTTTGGGAATCTCCTAGATAGAGTTGTGTAGATCCTAGAGCTACACCTGTTGCTATCACTACTAAAACACCAATCGTCCAAATCTTAGTCATCATTTTTTCCACATCACCCCCTAACTTTTTTGGGTACTTATAAAGCGCCCCTCCTCGGCGCTTCGCCTTCCTTCTGCGGCTTTTCGCCCGTCAGGGATTCGCACCCTGTACGGGCCTCTCCTGCTTTTTTCTACACCTCATCTTCGCGCTCCTGAGCGCGAAATGTTGTGAGTTGTTTCAGCTTTAACTTAGTTAATAACCTATAGCACATTTATTATTAACCGTTGCCAATATTGCCGAAGGAAATCAATATTAGCTAACGCTGTCAGTGATCTGCACACCAAATAAGTTTCCTATAATCAGCCACGAGACTATCTCTGAGGAATCGGCCGATTCACAGAGGATCTTGGTGATCCCCATAGATTTCACCTTTAGAAGGAGGGAGGATAATTAACAAGCTTTCTTTCCTTTCCGCTTCCATAAAATTATCCACCTTTGCTGCTCAAGCGCCCCTCCTCGACGCTCACTAATCACATCGTTCAACCCCTGATAAAACCATCTTTTCGTTCACATTCGCCGAACGAAAAGCGAAGGTTTAAATAAAAATTGTATTTTCTACTCTTCACTGGCTGGTGAAGGAGTCAAAAGCGATTTCTCCCATTGATGCCCAACGTTGATAACTTCCCCCTGTTCAATGTCAACGAAAACCATTAATGTGACATTTCCTATTTTTATCGGAACTACCGGGACTTCACCTGAAAAGTTCTCTTCGGGACCCGCTATCTCAATATGTGCTTTGCTTACATCCCCTATTTCGTATTCCTTGTTACGTATTTCTGCCCTAACCCGTTCATCCTTTAATGCAATTGCTATTGCATATCCCCTATCTTCTTCGCTTAAGTCGTGCTGCGGAGGCATCTCACCGTGCGTCAGATCTATTTCCGTAGCTAGCCCCCCGAAACGCTCCCATCGCCATTCTCCGTAATAAGGGTGCGGGGTAGCAAAATATCTTTTCCAATGAGCTTCTACTTGCACATCGTAGCTTTTACCGGCTTTTAAATCGAACGTATACTCAAAATGATAGGGTTGTCGATACTGTAACGTTATGTTTTCTGAGGAAGTTACCTCACGATCTCTACTATTAGGCACTCCAGCAAGCACGAGAATTCTCACGGGTAGGTCATCAGGCAGTGGTTCATCTTTGCTTGAACTTGAATACAGTGAGGAATCTTTATAGCGATAGGTAACATCTCCGGATAACGCCACCCGGTCCGTCGTTTCGTTGATACGAGTAACGTCCGTCCAGTTTAAATGCTCGATGTAGATATTACTATCTGGATTACTGATTATGATGAGGTTCGTATGGAATAAAAGAAGATAGAGGACAATCAATACCGGAACGCCAACGGCAATGATTGCCTCAATGATATTCTTATTTCTTGTTCTCATTTTTACTCTTCTGTTCCTTAACAGACGTAAACGTATCCGTTAGACCACTCGTCATCTCCGCATATATTCTCGTATACATTCTCTTCGAAGTTAAAAGATGCCTGCCTTGCCAATCGTACCATGACATCAAGTTTGTGCCCGTCCAGGTATTTGGGTCCCACAACGCGAAATTTTGCTGAGTGTCGTGATACCCACGTACAACAACGGCATGACAGTTCCCCCACTGGCTCTCCTCGGTTATATAAAGTGGCCATTCGGTGTTTATTCTCTGCATTACGTGATTTATAGTACTCAGTAGTGAGCCCTGGTAATCGCCTTTATAGCAAGGAACATCGACTTCGTCGAAGTAAAGTTCTGCTTCTGTGGGAGACATCGGAGCATAACCATTCCATACCCAAATGTCCCAGATATCTGGAGAATTGCTATTCCAATACTCTTCAAGCATTGCCGCACAGGTCTCACCACACGCTCTGCTGGCAGCATCGTAACCATGTCCATCGTAATACAACTCCCACTGACTACGCTGTGGTACATCAAGATATTTAGATCCTCTTGCGTCCATTGGTTGATCTGGATCATGAACGACCTCATCAATCAGACCGTCTGAAGTACCGCGAAAAGCTACCTCATACTTCGTCTCATCAATAACTACTGATCCATGCAAGCCCCCGATACTATCTTCGAAGAATTCACCTTTGAGGGAAATCTGATTGCTCTTGTCGCTTAATTCGACGGCACACGCATACATTCTTGTAGCACCTTCATATCTTGTCATCGTTTTACCATGGAGATCCCTGTAAATCGGCTTAGCATCTTTGGGGACATTCCATCCCACGAAAATTTTCTCTGCTTTCCCTTCAAGATCCACGGCGTATGGCGTATCATCAATGGTAATTGTACCTGCGAGCAAAAGGCAATTCTTCCCATCAATGGTACCGGATAGATACGCCTGAGCTGTTCTGTCCCCAGAAGGCTCGATTACTAGACCTCCTGGCTTATCTAAGCATAAAGTAATCTGCTTGCTTGTAGTAGCAGTTGATGCCGCATATTCTTTGGTCTGATCCTGAGCTATGGCCAGCCCGACACTGCATATCAGTATCCCTATTACGCCTATTACCCATATCTTCTTCATCTTCTTCTAGCACTTCCTAATTTTTGGTATTTCGCAAGCGCCCCTCCTCGGTGCCGCGCTTTCCTTCTTCGCCTTTTCGCCCGTCAGGGATTCGCACCCTGTACGGGCCTCTCCTGCTTTTTTCTACACCTCGTCTTCGCGCTCAGGAGCGCGAAATGCTGTGGCTTGTTTCAGCTTTAGATGATGAAATAATCTATAGCATATTTATTATTAACTGTGTTCGATATTACCGATAGAACTCAATATTAGCGAGTGCTTGCGGTGACCTGTACGTCAAACGAGTTCCTTATAATCTAGTGCATATTCTTTCAAACCTTTTTGACGCTTTTTGAATGACGTCCGGTGAAAAAACGTTCGCCAATCGAGTGATAGGAAAAATAAAAGGGGGAGTTAGTAAACCACCCCCAACGATTCCAGCTCTTCAGCTTGCACCGCGAGCACATAGTCGTGAAACGGCTCTTCCCTCCCTTCTGAATCAATGACCGTTCCAGTGAATGCGTATACCGGCAGAACAAAATCTTGTTTCGTTATTCGCGGTTCCATCCAATATCCAATGGATATCTCGTTGATAGTTGCTCGATCTGCCATCATCTCCAACGGTGGTTGTACACGGTTCTCGCCGGCAATTAGCTCTTTATATGCTTCTTCCGGTGTCTTTAGTGAAATTTCTCTGTAGGGCTCTATCGCTCTCCAATTCATTACTATTTCATGGACTTCACTATTATTACCTATGATCACTGCTAATTCATCGTGGCCATATACTGGTAGGCCGTTGACGCTTCGAGAAAACCGCACGGCTAAGGACACATCGTAGGATATGATGGGTTCACTTGAACCCGCTCTCCAAATCTCGTATGTTTCAGAAACGCCCACATTTTTGAACTCTGCGTCTTCGGGCAATAGTTTTCTGGTCGAAAGATAGTCAGAAGCGATCTCCTTTGCATCGTTTTCGGATGGTAGGATGGGCTGAGAGTCGACAGAAGCGGGATACTCCTTATAATACTGGATAGCTCCCGAAGCCTTATAAACGGTTACTTGCTTTCTTGTCCCTTCCGCCTCATCTACTAGACGAATCTTATCGTTTATACGAAGCTCTGCATTTTCAGTCAACCCAAATGTTCTACCAATGCCCTTTACGTAGTCGCTTGTAACCTCTGGAGTTACCGTTTTATATACAAGATATGAATCACGTATCTCCGGAAAGGTGGCATTCAGCACGAATGTTGTTTCAGCACCTTCCTCGGACGGAGGGAATAGACCGGGAACCGCGTTAGTTCCTGTGTGCTCAACCCAAACCGTTGCAGCCGCAAATAGCACTGCTACCGTGACGACTATCCCTAAGATTACCCATAGTTTTTGTGTCATTTTTTTTCTTCAATCCTAACTGCAACTATATGTCCACGTAGTATACCCTGAATTTACGGTTGGATCGGCGATAACAGAACCTTCACCCCAGATGTGGTCGTTCCCGCATGCTGAATTTTCGCCGATTATCCGTACCGTGTAATCTGAGCCATGTGTCTCGTCGATAGCGTGATACCACGCGTCTTTAACCGTCTCTCCGTCTAATAGATTATCTGCAAAATTACCGCCATCAACACAGTTCAGTGAAGAGGTTGTAAATCCACAGATCAAATGCACCCCATTGAGACCATAGTGGCTACCCTTAAACCTATCTGGCTTTTCTGTTGAGTGACAGCCATGTAAGGCAATCCACTCCAAATCGTGATCTCCCCATTCGATCTCGTTGAAAAAACTCACCCACTTCGTATAGGTTGAAAGCTCCAGTCTGTTATTTTGCGCATGCCCCTGGTACCAGGCAATGTCGACACCATCGATGTACGTGGAATCTTGCCCATCGTGTTGAAAGTGCTCTTCTTTCGTGTTAGTATTACCTTTATCAAATTTTCGAGTCCAGCCAGCACTGCCCAATCCATTATAAAATGCTTTAGCGGAATCATCACTATTTGGGAGATCACTGTGGGGCCAGCTATAATCTGTCACCCATTCAATGCCCACCTCAGGGGAGGTAGCATCGTTATCATCACCAGTCCCCGCAGTAGCACATGACATGAGAACCACCGAACTTACTGCTAGTATCAACGAAAGCTTCAAGCACACTGCTCTTCTTTTCATTTATAACACCTCCTAATTTTTTGGGTATTTATAAAGCGCCCCTCCTCGGCGCCTCGCCTTCCTTCTGCGGCTTTTCGCCCCTTCTTTGATATTTGATATTCTAAAGTTTGGCCTACACAACTAGCATTATCCACAAAATAGCACCTATAATGACAAGAAAAAATCCGAGTTTTTTGTTACTATTTATTAGTATAGCTCCAGTTCCTATAATACTGAGACAAATACCCGAGTATATCCAAAATCTAAATACTACTCCAAATACAATAATATCGTACATGAAAAGGAGCATAAATGGGAGAAAGCTCACCGCTAGCACCGAAGGTATTTTACGAGACCACCCGCTATAAATTCCAACTATGAGTGGTAATGCAATTCGTCCGATTTGCGCGTAAAGCGGTCCATATTTTGGAGATATTTGCAATATTACGGGGAAAAAAGGAAAGAGGAGGACTATAAAAAATACTAACAAAGTTAGTACCACGCTCCTCCATTTTATATGTTCATACTTCATGCGACTCTTCTCCTTCTATATTTTCATATTTCATGCGGTTAACTCGATAACTGGTGCTAACCCGTCGTTATCCCCCAAGTCATCATTGCCTAAGTCGGTATACCAAATATCTCCAACGAACCCTTCATCTGCAAAGTCATCCTTTACAAAATCTTCTGCGTCTTCATAGCTGATATATTGGTGTCCCGTTCCCGTCCAACGCTCATAGTGTACGTTGGCATCACTCCAGTCATCCGCCCAGTGAGGATCTGAATATTCACTGCCGAAAATCCGTATGTGATACCTGTACCCAAAGTAATCACCGTTTTCAAGTTGATAGTCTTGCACTTTCCAATAGGCTGTGCCACCATTCGCTGTGTCGTCGATGTACGTCCGCGCTGACCAACCTGTAGCACCATCCCATGTATTATCGATCCAATTCTGCATGTCATATTGAACATCCCAAGCGTTACCAGTATTATAAAATATCAGATTTATGGGATCATCTTCCACCCCGGGGGCGAGGACATCTTGATAAGCCCAAAAATTTATGCATTTCTCGCCGACTTTGACTAGCTTCAACTTGACTTCAATATCATCTGGAGTCTCTTCTAGCTCCTCAGCCCAATCCTTAATCGCTTGATTCACCAATTTTTCACCCTTTTCTCCCAAATTCTTTCGAAGGAAATTGAAATGCTCTTCGTTGGCTTCTAAGAATTCTTCCATACTTGGTTTCTTAATTGTTACGATCTCTTCCCTAATCTCTGAAGGGATCATCTTTTTGTTATTATCTGGAAGAACCGTAGCTGTTGTTGCAGCTATTGCAGTGATTAACACCGCTACAACGATTGTCGAGATAAGCGTCTTTTTCATTTTACCCTATCACCCCCTAACTTTTTTGGGTACTTATAAAGCGCCCCTCCTCGGCGCCTCGCCTTCCTTCTTCGCCTTTTCGCCCGTCAGGGATTCACACCCTGTACGGGCCTCTCCTGCTTTTTTCTACACCTCGTCTTCGCGCTTCTGAGCACGAAATGTTGTGAGTTATTTAAGCTTTAAATTAGTTAACATCCTATAGCCTATTTATTATTAACCGTTGCCAATATTGCTGCTAGGAAGTAGTATTAGCTAACGCGGTCAACGATATTAACGCTAGATAAGTTTCCTATAATCGGCTACGAGAACTATCCTGGGGGAATCTGCCGATTCAAAGAGGTTTCCGGTGATTTCCATGAACATCGCCTTTAGAAGGGGGAATTAACGAGTCTTCTTTCCTTTTCTATCCGATCCGATTCGCTTCCTATCTTCACCAAAACCAATAAGGCCACGGAAAAACAGTTCTTTGATCGCCTAGCGACATGCGGCATCACCTCAAAGATCGCTTGAAGATCGGTATCGCTTCCCGTTTATGCCGCGACGCTTCCACCATTCGTTTTACCCGTTCCACCACTTCGGATTCGTAACCGCTCGTGCTCTCTAAATCCCCCATTTCCAGTGCGGTAAGAGCACGATCCAAAGCCGCATAGCTCATACCGATCTCCGCTTCGTCTGTTTGGCCCGCCCAGAGACCTGCACTCGGCGCTTTCTCGATTATCTCTTCGGGAATGCCAAGCGCCTCCGCCAATTCCCGCTCTTCCGTCTTCAGCACGTCGCCGAGCGGCAGTATATCCGCAGCGCCATCGCCGTATTTGGTAAAATACCCAATAGAAAGCTCGCTCTTGTTCCCCGTGCCGACGACCAGATAGTTGAGCTGATTCGCGAAGTAATAAAGGCAGATCATCCGGAGACGCGGTTTGAGGTTCGCAATTGCCATATCTACGTCACCATCCACGTCACCATCGTGCGGGCGCTCTTCCACATCTAACAACTCCAGCAAGAGCGTGAAGACCGGTGTGAGGTCGATCTCCTTCGTCTCGATGCCAAACCGAGCGGCAACCAGCTTCGCATGTGCTACGTCTTCGTTACGTGAAAAGCACGGGAGTATCAAGCCCAAGGTGGTATCGGGAAACGCTCGTTTACATAACACGGCAACGACGGACGAGTCCAGTCCGCCACTCATGCCCACGACCACACCCCGGGCACCTGCTGCCTCCACGCGTTCTCGTATCCAGTCGCTTATACGCGATGCCAAGTCCGTTGGTTGCATACCCCTTCTCGCACCCTGCCCATCTACATTTATATCGGGAAGTACATGTTATAAGTTACCGTAAAGAATTTCACGAAACGATGAGGAATAAGGGTTTCATTGCAATTATACCCGTTAAAGGCACAATTACCGCCGAGGGTTCGTATTTCGGAGTTATGGCCACATCGCAAGAGATACTCTGGGCGATCGAGGATGCGGAGAAACGGAAGAAGGTAAAAGCAGTGGTATTCGAGATTAATTCGCCGGGCGGGACTCCCTTTGCCGCTAAGGAAGTAGCAACGCGTATAAAGGAGATGGAGAAGCCGACCGTAGCGTGGGTACGAGAATACGCGACCTCAGGCGCCTACTGGATTGCGAGTGCATGCAATGAAATTGTCGCCGATGAGTTGAGCACACTGGGCAGTATCGGCGTTTTGAGCATCAGACCGGATATTGGCGAGTTACTGAAGAAGTTCGGCATCGACGTGGAAACGCTCAAGACGGGCATGTATAAGGGGCTAGGGCTGCCGTACGAGAAGCCGACGGAGGAGGAACGGGAGTTGCTCACGAAGGAGCTGGACGAGATCAAGGATACGTTCTTGACCGCTATCGCTGAGAACCGGAACCTGAACGACGAGACCGTACAGGAATTAGCCACCGCCAAGGTGTATTTAGGACGGGAAGCACAGAAAATGGGTTTGGTCGACCATCTCGGCGGAAAGGACTTGGCGATCGCCCGGGCAAAGGAACGGAGCGGCATAAAACGTGAGAAGCTCCGGTATTATGAGGAGCGAAGGCGACGGGGATTTTTGCGACGGTTGATTGAAGAGCTGCTGCTGCGGTGACCGTATTGGATAGATGGATAGATGGAGGGGGTATTTGAATCCGATCTCAGCTTAATACGGCTCCCGATCGCCCCAAGACTCTTCGTCCTTACCGATTTGCGTCTTGTACGAATCAGAATCTTCGTGAATTCGTTCCATATAGCGCTTGCGCCACGTTTCGGCCTCTTGCTCGTGCTCTTCTCTCGCTGCTCGTTCTGCCACGTAGCGCTGTTTCCATTCCTCTACCTCGTTCAACGCTTCGTTAGAGAACCTGCCTTGGTTCCGCGCTTCCCATTGCGCCGTTTCGTAGTTATCACTCACGGTCTTGAGCCTTTTCGAGACCTGAGCTAACTTGACAAGTGCAATCAGCAAGCAAAGGAGGAGACCGAGCGCTATGAGCCACGCGATCATTTATTTGTTAGACCCCCAGGCATGAAGAACGTTTACAACCATTGGTTTCACTCCGAGCAGACCGCGAATTGTATGCTTTATTAAAGTTCCCTTCCTTTTAAAAGTACATATACACAGTACAGTACTGCGTTACGTTACTGGGCCATCCCGGCAGAGAACGGAGAGCGAACGATTATGCGTGAGAACGAAGCGAATGAGAAGCCGACAAGAATACCCTGGGACGACTACTGGATGAATATTGTCAACGACGTCGCGACGCGTTCGACCTGTTTGCGGAGAAAGATAGGCGCGTTAGTGGTGAAGAACGATATAATCGTTTCAACGGGCTATAACGGCGCACCACGAGGTTTTCCGCACTGTCTCGATGTCGGATGCCGGCGTGACAAACTGAATATCGCGTCAGGTGAACGACATGAAGAGTGCGTGGGCGTGCACGCGGAACAGAATGCGCTCTTACAAGCGGGTCGGGACGCGGACGGCGCGACGCTCTATGTCAATGCGTTTCCGTGCAAGATCTGCGCGAAACTGATAATAAACGCGGGGATACAGCGCGTCGTGATCTCCGGTGAATACAGCGATACAGAAGGGCTGGAGTATTTGAAGCAGGGTGGTATAACGCTTACCTTTATGCAGCGCGATTAACAGGCTTATGAACAAATCGAGTAGACCGCAGTACACGTTGGATTGCGAAACGTATACGGAGTTAGAGCGTGTAATAGAGGAGATGGACGATTCTGTCGACGCGGTTATTGTCGAGGGCGTCCGGGACAAAACGGCGCTGGAGGAACTGGGCATCACGAAGGAGATTATCATGTGCTCTTCGCGGCCGGATACCGAGTTCGTCGATTATCTCTGCAGTAGATACAAGCGCGTTACGATACTGACCGACTATGACCGCGCGGGCAAGAGCGTTAACAAGCGATTAATCGCACGGCTGGAACGCGCAGGTGTGAAGGTGGATAATCAGTACAGGGAGCGAATCGGACGGATTCTGGGGCTACGCGGCATGAAGGACATCGAATCGGTAAACTCGCTCAAGAAACGGATTATTTGACGCCTAAGAGCTCCAGCATGCTCCTGAGTTCCTTGACACTGAATTGGCCCGGTGCTACTGCTTCCTCACCTTCGATATACCCGTAGGTCAATACCGATCCGTACAGTGGCGCTATGAGACGCAGATGCTTACCCACAGGGCCCATACCGATCGTTGTGATCACCTTGCCCGTTTGTGTGAGCGTATCAGTAAGATCGAGTACCAGCAGTGCATCGCTGAATGTTTGCGGCGTCACCGCGATCTTCGCAATGCTCGCGCCCTCGTCGTACATGTGTGTAACGATCGCTTCGAGCTCCGAACGTGATGGCGTACCGTTAAAATCATGAAACGAGCAAATAACAGGAACGCGAAGGCTTTTCGCCTTCTCTACTAACATCTGTTTTTCCTCCGGCGGAGAAGAAAGCTCGATGTCTACCGCATCCACGTTAACGGTGTCGAGGATGCTGATGAGCAGTGCAATTCGCTCCAATTCGGTGCCAGTGAACGCGCCGCCTTCTTCCTTCCTTCTGTTCGTTGCAATCACCGGCACGTCGAGCTGCGATACGAATCCTTGTAGCTTCTTTATATCGCGATCTTCCTCGTTCATGAGGTCTATCCGCAATTCTATAGCGTCAGCGCCCTGGTCTCGCGCGCGCGTCGCGTCGTGGACGGACAGCGTGCTCAGTACGCCGACGATAACCGGTGCGTTTCCCAGTAATGCTAACGCGTTCATTTTTACTTACTTGCGGGTTGAAGCAGCACGAGAGCCGAGGTTGGTTCTTGTAGAGATGATTATTGGCCAAGCTTCTTAAGGATTTCGTGCCGGTCCTTACAACGAGACAACCCCGCGCCTTCTCCGCTTTACTTACTCACTCACTTACTCAGTTACGCTAAACTTTCGATAAACTCCTGCTCTAAAACGGGCGCAGGCACGATATCGAGGAACATGACGCACGATTCACGCAGAATCTCCAGAAATCGGTTCGCTTCGTCTTGCGATAAGCCATAAAATTCGGTGAGATCGCCAAACGGTGTCAGTACGATGCACGTGCCGACACTAGTGGTTTTACCCTTCGAGAATCTGTCTACTGAGACGTCCTTCAAAAACGTTTTGATCAATGCAGACGCGTCGTAATCAGCTATGGTCCCCGTCATTGCGGCGCGGTTCACGTGTCGAAGGTACACGTCTTTGAACGTCTCGTAAAAGTACCGCTCGATGTCGTCCAGAGCCTCGTCGAAGTCAGAGAACGAGGTGTTCTTGCATAACGCGTTGAGGAACTCTTCACCGGCGGCCAGCGCGTCCTTCAGCTCCTGCTCATCATCCTTCAGGAAAAGGGTAAGGAAGGGTTTCAATCGCGCTCCGAATAGAAACTCGTCGCTACGCAGCATCGGGACGTCAGTCCGGTAGCGCACCCGGAATCGTACTATCAGTGTCGTTAGGTAAACACCCAGTGCTTTCGCATCGGTGTCTATCCGCTCCTGCCCGAACCAGGATACCGGTTCTTCTGTCATCAGGTATAATAAAGGTGTGAGAGGATATTAGGTTTACGCGTCGCATCGTGTCGCGCCGTACTGCGCCACACCGCAGCACGGGGAACACTCTTTGTAGACGAGGACAGGAAGAGCTGAAACGGTGAATGACGGGCTTTTGAATGCTCAGCAGTCAGAGGGCAGAAACTTGTTTATCGGTAAACAATAGTATAGCTTAATAGGAGGTGATAGAACTGGTTCGCATTAGACCGTTCGAGGCAGGCGATACTACCCGGCTGTTAGCGATCGAGAAGTTGTGTCCGCACGGTAACGAGCAGTGCGCTGTGGGCGTGGACAAAAAATCGAGCATCACCGCACGCTATGCGCTGTATGATAACTGGAACGTCCTTGTAGCCGAAGCGGACGATGAGGATGATGAGGCTGAGGCGGGAGCTGGTGAAGTTGGTGGTTGGATCGGCTGGACGGTGAAGCAGTCGCCCACGCAGCACGAGCCGTACGTCTATCTCGCCGAGGTGATGGTGCATCCGGACTTCCGGCGAAAGGGGGTGGCTACCACCCTGGTGAACGAGGCGGAGCAGCATGCACAAGAAACGGGATCGAATCACCTGTATTGCTACATCTACGGCCCGAACGATGCGTCGAAAGCGTTGTTCGAGCAGCTGGGCTATTCGAGCATGAGAGCGCTCAAATCATGTGCCGTAACGGCCTATAAAAAAGCGGAGATCGCAGAGGATCACTATACGATCGAACGCGTTACGATACGAGATATTCCCGCGGTCGTGCGTCTTATCAACGAGTATTATGCAGGGTACGCGCACTTCGCGCCTTACACGCCTGAAGGGTTTGTTTCGCATCTGACCGGAATGCCGGGCTACGGCCTGGAGCGGTTCTGGGTCGCTCGCTCGCAAGACGGGGCGGATAGTGGTAGGGTGGTGGCCTGCGCGGGTTTATGGGATTGGTCAGTACTGGCAGAGATGTGCTATACGCACGAGCCGCGCCTGTGGAAGGTGATGCGCGCGCTCTATGGCTTCCTGAGCCTCTTTGGTCCCATGCCGCGGATACCAGCCGAGGGCGAGTATTTCAGGGTCTATTTCATGACCGATCACGCATTCGAGCCTGACCATGCCGCGGCGATGTCAGCCCTTATTAGCACGCTCAATAACGTCGTGCTCGATGCCAACCGCGATTTCTTCGTCGCCAATCTCGATCCGGACGACCCGCTCGTTGAGGTCATCAAAAAGTTCAAACCGCAGATCGATACGTGGCATATCTATGCCAAAGCGATCGAACGCGACGTTAAATCAGAACTACCAGCGTTCAGTCCCTTCTACGTTGATATCAGGGATTGTATTCTCTGAGTTCTTTTCGAAGCAAGGCGGTGAACCCCCCCATCGACATGGATAAGAAGGAGATGTTGCGGTAGAGAGTTATGAGTCTACAAAACAGTGATTATGCGAAAGATTTATAAATTGCTTCACCTAGATAAGAATCAGTTGTTTATGGAGTGAATAGAATGGAGGATAATATACAATCTTCACGGGTGATATTCTTTTTAGGTGCTGGTGCATCCGTTGCTGCTGGGGTTCCCGATACGTATTCCTTTGTTGAAGAATTTAGAGAGAGTATAAGTGACGCTGCTAAAAAAGAATCAATTAATCAAATAATCGAGACTCTAGAGGAGTGGAAAGGATCAGAGATTGACATTGAACTCTTATTAGAGACATTAACAAAACTTGAAAGGAAAGATGAAGAACCACTAACATCGTTTTTTAAAGAAGATAAGTTCGCTTTAAGCGATTTAACTCTAATAGAACCATTGATAAAAGATTTGAAAGATTTTATTAAAAGCAAAGCTATTGTATCAGAGGAGTCAATAAAATATTTGGAACCAATTCTTGGATTCTTGGAAGAACCTTTAGATATTATATCGGTGAATTATGACACCTGTATAGAGCAGTTCTGTAATGTTTACAGACGTGTCTATCAGGATGGTTTTGAACTTGAATGGAATCCAAAGACTTTTGCTAAGGAACACACAGATATTCGTCTTTATAAGTTACATGGATCAGTAATGTGGTATCAAAGCGACAAAGCAGGTTACGTCAAAGTACCTATTAGGACAATGGAAAGCGAAATAGAACTTATTACTCGTGAGAAAGCTATTAACCTCATGCTTTACCCAATGCAAAAGTGGGATTATGCCGAACCGCTTTTAGAACTGCTCGTGGAGATAAAACATCGTCTTGAGTCAGAAACGTGCAAGTTTTTGGTTATCGTGGGGTATTCTTTCAGAGATGAACATATCAGAAGGCTACTTTGGGATGCAGCGAGGAAAAACAAAAAACTCACGTGTATATTGATAGATCCGAAGGCATATCAGATTTACTCTAATAAACTTAAATATTATGATGATGCGTCAAAAATTCCCTCATCATTGTATGAACGTGTTGTTTGTTTGCCGTATAAATTTGAGAAAGTATTCCCTTCCGTCAAAAATTATTACTTACTCAATCTGCAGAATGGTCTTGGTCGTTATGATTCTTTACGTCAACAAGAAACCATTGAGGGTAAAAAGATAGACTGGATTGCTTGCATCCCTGAGTTGGTAAATGCAGAACATTGTGAAATAGTAGAGCACTTACTTGATCGAATTAATGTAACTAAATTTGAAAGAAATTTAGAATTGAACCTTAATTTGCTACTGAAAATGTTTGTTAATTACTCAGCCAGTAACCAAACAGAGAAGGCAGCTGAATATTTCCAAAAATTCATTAGTTTTCTTCAAACAATCTTTGTGGAAAGATTAGATCTAGAGGTTTCGAGAGAGCCTAGATTCCCTTCTATTCTGTGGAATTGCATTCCCACCGATTCAGGTAGGAGTTATCATGATACGAACCAAATAAAGATATTCATTGAAAATTTGTTTGATTTTTGTAACGAGAGAGTAGAGTGGGTTCAAGAGTCAAGCGATGATTTTTGGAAGGTTAACGAAACGCTAAACTCACTAAATATATATCTGGAGGAGTTTGTAGATGAAACCAAGGATTTTGGAGCGTATATTACTCTGAGGACTAAAGAAATAGCGGATGTCGTAGGGGATGTCGAAGAATTTAGAAAAAAATACCAAGGAAAAGCGCTTGCGTCGAATGAAGAACAAAATGAGCTGAGATCAAAGATTGTGAACATCGAGAAAAACATTTTAACAGGAATTTTAGGGGAGTAGTTAACGTCAAATTTTTGACGGATTCACACTACCTATTACAAAGGCATTGGATTATGGTATTAAGCAGTAAAAGAGACTTCAAATCACATCGCATGGTAATGATCAGGATTAAAAAAATAACTACGAATAACCTCAAGTTGATTATAGGAGCATCGTAACCGAAAATGAGTGATTGGATTGTCGGCTATCTCATGGGCATGGCCGCTGGTATCGCTGTAGGGTTTGCGAGTGGCCTGGCAGCGGGCAAGAAGCAGAAACCGTGGTCTGAACTGACCGAGCAGGAAAAGAAGATGCGGAAGCTCCTCATCGGTACAGGAATCGCTCTTCTGGTGTTGGGCGTTGTTGTCTTCGCAGTACTTACGTTCGGGCTCTAAGTTCGCGCGTTAGAAGTTATCCTTTCTGTGCTCTGGTCAGGGCAATTCCGTTATTTAAAGCTGCCCGAACCGAAAAGAGGAACGGACTATTGCAGAAGTGGGGGGACACCGCCTGAGCAAAGTACTGACTGCATGCAACCGATCCCGGAAGATAATGGTGCAGTGCGGTGCGGTGAGGTAAGAACGCGCATAAGGAACCAGGTATCTTCCAGTCTGGTCGAGCAAGGTAAGTATAAAATATCCGCATCCCAATTGTAGACAAGGGAGTGTTTACGTATGGAGACGAAAGTGAAAGATTTGACTGTTACTGAACTGCAATCGTTAATAACCGATACAATCAGAGGTGCCCTAGAAGACGTCATCGAGGATATAGTAGCGCTCTCAAGTGACGAGCATCTCCGCTCTATTGCAGAGGCACGACGCGATTATAAAGAAGGTAACGTGAAGCCGCTTGAGGATATCCTTGATGTATAAGATCGTAGTTACCCAGCGGGCGCTGAGAGACCTGGAGACATTGAGAGGAATACGCAACAGAGAATCACGCTGAAACTCAAGGAATACGCTGAAGAGCCTCTTACGTATGCACGAAAGTTAATCCACACTAAAATAGGAACGTACCGATTCAGAATTGGAGATTACCGTGTCATCTTTGATATTGAGGACGAGTACCTGGTAATTTTGAGAATCGGGCATCGAAGTAGTATTTACAAATAGTGAGATAGAACTATTTAATGGATAAAGATTCATTCATTTGGATTGGTCCGCAGTATTCTGAGTCCTACATGTAGCTATCACACGCTGCCAGTACAAAGGTGAGGGTAGAGTTATCTTAACCAAATCCCGTCATATCAGTAACCACTATGAATGAAATACGATACGCGCCAATTGGAGTTATCCATTCACCGTTCAAAGAGCCGCAGAGCATGCCCATACAGGCCGCAGCCGCACACGATGTCGAGGGCACGGTTGAGATCTTTCCGGAATACGCGGACGGGCTCACCGACATAGAAGGCTTCTCGCATATCTATCTGATCTTTCATTTCCATCTTTCGCACGGCTATTCCTTAACGGTAAAGCCCTATCTCGACGATCAGTTACACGGCGTCTTTGTTACCCGGGCACCGGCACGTCCCAACCCTATCGGCCTATCGATTGTGCGGCTCCTCAAAGTAGAGGGCGTGAAACTCTACGTTCGCGATCTCGATATCGTCGATGGTACGCCGCTTTTGGACATCAAGCCGTACGTTCCTGAATTCGACGCCCGAGAAGTAGAGAAGATCGGGTGGCTTAACCAGCACGTGCATAAGCTGCATACAACAAAAGATGACGGGCGATTCATACTATAAACCCGCCCCGAAACCCTCCCCTCCGTAAGCAGCGCTGAAAGAAGCTTCTACCTGCCCCTAAAGAGGAACCTTTATATGTCCTGGCGCGTCGATAGAAATAACCATGGCAACCGTGTTAAAACAGCAAGAAAGCCTTAACGCAGCCTTTTATAAAAGAGCTGGCGTTGGTTTCGCATGCGCGGGCATCGGCGTGATCATCATCATATTTTTTACTCGAGCTGTGGTTGTTGGCGGCTTCTTACTTATCGCAGGAACGGTTTTGATACGAGGAGGGCATAAATTTCACCTCGGTGCAGTGGGCGAAAATCGCGTGGCGAACGTACTGGCCCGCTTCCCTGACGAGTGGTTTATCTTCAATGACATGGTTGTCGGACGTTCTCAAATTGATCACCTTGTTGTCGCTCCTGTTGGCGTTTTCACCATCGAGACAAAGAACTACCGGGGCACGATCTACGGAAACGCGGCAAAGCAGAAGTGGTCCCAGGTTATCAACCATCACGAAACAACTTTCTATAACCCGGTTAAGCAAGGGATCGGTCATTCTGTAGCATTGAGCAAATTCCTCGCGGAATGCGGTTTAAAGAACGTCTGGGTTGACACGATCGTGGTTTTCGCCGAGCCACGGGTGAATCTTAAGGTGTTCTCGCCCAAAGTGCCGGTAATCTATCTATCCGAATTACGTGAATTGTTAAACAAGCAAAAACAGGTTATGGACTCTGGCTACTGCACTAAGATCGCTACCTGCGTGTCCACGTTAATTCCTGCTTAGTGTAAGTAAAGAACAGGCCTCGTTGAAGTCATTACATTACCGCTTTCTGCTTTGAGCGTGATAAGCGGCGAAAAAAACAAATCGGCTGAGAAAGAAGTAGCACCCCCTTTATAAGCAGGTATAAAAAACAGCAGCTCTACTGCTCATTCATTCATTTCTTATTTCTCCGCTTTAGCTTCAACATTGGCTTTAAACACGCCGCAGCCAGCCGACATAGTTAGTCCTGCTCATACCAGCTCGTCATATTCATCCGAGCACCGTCACGCTCGTCAAAGTACGTGCATCTCCTGCCCGTCTTGCCTTGTATAAGTCCTTCATTGTCTTATTCGTTAGAATTCCGTACCTCACACGCCGTTGTCCCAAGAAGTAAAAAAACAGAAGGTTTATCCCTTAGGATAGGATATAGAAAATCCGGTGGTGATGAAAACACATGTATGCCGAACTCTCAAATAAACTAAAGGGTATTCTGAGGCTCGAAAGCTCTCCGATTGCTATTGCGTTCTCTACCGAACCTCCGGAAGGCGTTGAACAACTGAAAGGGCGAATGAGACTCTGTCAAATGCTCGATAAAGTCAGACTTGACGGAGAATCGTTCTATACGGTCTACGAGAACCATGAGTGTGACGGAGGCGCTTATAGCTGTGGGATGATAACGCCGAGTGAACGGCTGAAGACCGGCGAGTTCCTTGCCCGGGATTTGGGGCTCTTTGGCTCTACGAGAGCTGCAAGGCGATTTATCAGCTCGATCCCGAGAATCGAACCAGAAACCGTCAAAGTGGTTTCTTTTTCGCCGCTCGAATCCGCAACATTTGAACCTGACATCGTTGTTCTCATCTGCAATGCGAAGCAAGGCATGAAAATCGCCGAGGCCGCTGCATACGAATCGGGTAAGAATACCCTGGGCTTAACAGGGCCGCCTATCTGTTCAGCAGTGGTTGCTTACCCCTTTTTGTCCGGAGAAGTTGTTTACAGCCTGGGTGATATGGGTGCAAGGAGGTCTATGAAACTCAAAGATGAGGATATCTTCGTTGCGATACCCGCAGAGCTGTTGCCCGAGATCGTGGCGAATCTTGGAAAACTGAGATAGAGTTAGTTGCAATGAACCTTCTTTCCTCGCGCTTGTTCGGTCTACGCGTAACCTTCTCGCACCCGTTATCTTTAGGTTAGTAAAACTCTAATGCAGTTTCACCGAGAAGAATGAAAATCGAGAGCATTCCCGCCCTGGGATCTTATATCTACGCATTTATTGCGCGCAAGAGCCCGCCGTTACGGGACTTGTGTAAAGCGGTGGCGGCTGAGGTTACCGGAACGATCACCGCAGGACGGATATTGGATATCGGAACCGGCCCGGGCTATCTGCTTATCGAGATCGCTGCACGCGCGCCCGGTTTAGAACTCGACGGTATTGACCTCTCGCCCGCAATGGTGAAAATAGCGCGTAAAAACGCAGCAAAGAAGGGCGTTGCGGACCACGTGCGGTTTCAACGCGCGAATGCCGCCGATCTGCCCTTTGACGATGGCTCTTTCGACTTAATCCTAAGCACGCTCAGCTTCCATCACTGGTCACGACCGCTCGAGTGCCTCACGGAGATTCGTCGTGTCCTCAAAGCGCAGCACGAAGCCTAGATCTATGACGCGCGGCGCGATACCACGAACGAGGTCAATGCAGCATTCAGAAATGAATATGGCCGGTTCTTAGCGTTCCTCTTCCTGAGGCTCGTACGGGCGCACTCATCGGTCACCTTACGCGAGCTGGAAATGCTGCTCGCTGCTCCTGAACTGCGCTTCGCGCGAGCTACCATCATTGATCGTGGCGTCTTCCTTAAATTGCAACTCGTGAAGTAAAGTGTAGTGAAGTGAACCAATAAAAGAGGACGCTTCGCCTACCTTAACGTACGTCTCGGTAACGGGTGTGCATAAAGCGAACTTTATTTTATATATAATGGGATCTAACTATAGAGCGATACTTAATTGCGAGATGGGGGTGATAAGAAGCAATGGTGGTTGAACAAATCTCTCGTTCTACCACACCGGTCGTCCTTGCCAAAGGCGATACGGTGGTCTCACAGGGTACCGGTTTCTTTTATTTATACCTGCATCGGAACCTCAATCTTAAAATTCTCTACCTCGTTACCGCGTATCACGTTCTGACCGGCTCGAGCCCGTCAGAGCAAAAGCCGCCTCAAGGCGACAGCATCACGTTCCAGTTTCATCGTTCCGCGGAAGTACCCGGCGATATTAAGATCGTGCACCTCCCCTTGTTTACGAAGGACGAGAAACCACGTTGGATAACAAGTTCATCCTGTCCTGAAGCCGATTTAGCGGTAATACCACTCCTCAACACCCTGTACAACGGCTGCGACGTAAAAGCGCTCTCCCCGGAATGGGCCGAGGGCGATATAAAGATCAGACCAGCGACGACCGTGACGCTGGTCGGGTATCCGGACGGATTTTATGACAAAACGAATGCGCTGCCCGTCTGGCACACGGGAAGTGTGGCAAGTGAACCCGAAATTGATTTCGATGCCAAACCTCTGTTTCTCGTAGACGTGTCTGCCGTTTCCGGTATGTCCGGCGCTCCCGTCTTCGCCATATCCTATGGCACGTATCAACGGAAGAACGGCAGTATAAAGGGAGAGGTTCAAAAGTTCCTGGGTCTCTACGCACACACGAGTGGGAAGCCTGGGGGTAAGGAGAAGTATCTCGAATTAGAAGAAAGCCACGACAAGAAATCAGGCCTTGTCGAGTACGAAGCTCGTACGATAGGTCATGTCTGGAAAGCGAGTCTCATTAAACAGACATTAGACAGTATTGATTTCGACCAGTATAATAAGGAGATCCTGGTGAATTTTATGTAATTGCGGCATGTTGCCGTTGCCGTTGCCGTTGCCGATAGATCGCTCGCTCTACTCTCTACGCTCAAAAATGTTATTTGTACATTCCATCCGCTAATTACGCGTTGACCTGAAAAGAACCAATTGAACCCACAAACGTTTTCTCTCGTATCGGCACCCTCGTTATCGCGCCCACTCCCGCCTCATGCAGTTCTCGATGGCAACATCCTTTGTGGGATATAAATCGAGGATTATTTCATCGGGACGGAACCACAGTTTTATCTCGCGCTCTGCCTCTGTTTCATCGGAAGAGACATGAATGACATTCTCAAAAAGGCCTGATCTAAGTATTCTACCGTACCCGCCCCGGATAGAGGTCGGTTCTGCCTCTTCGGGATTGGTTGCGCCGGCAAGTTCTCTGCATTTTCTTATCGCGTCCTCACCCCAATAAACCAACGCCATCACTTTCCTGCAGCTGTGCAGTTCCCCCTGTATATACCGTATCAACTCTTCAAAGAACGGCTCATCTTTAAGGTGCCCATAGTGCTCCTCCGCCAACTCCCGTGAGACACGCACCATTTTCGCCGCCACAATCTTCAGCTTTGCTTCTGATAATCTCGTTAAAATGTTCCCGGTCAACGATTTTCTCAACCCATCTGGCTTGATGAGAACTAATACCGCCTGATCCATACGTTTTGCCTCGTTCTTACGTTCTCCCTTCTCAGTTATAAAACTGAGTGCTGTCTATAATTTTTCAGTACTCTTACCGCTCGTGCTACAAAAGAGGAAGGCAATAGGTCTCAATACGTCCGTCCGTCAGCGTTAAATAAATAGCGGGACAGGTGCTAAATCCGAAGCAAGATAGAACGCATGGGTGCTTACATGATATAAAGCCACCAAAAGCGAAAGCTTTATTTGAGTGCTGAACTAATTGAGGTAACGCAGGAGGATACTGCTAGTATAAGACATGAATAAAAAACCTGTGGCGGTGGGAGTTGTGGTGGTTGTCGTCGTAATGATGCTGGGCTTTTACGTTTGGGGAGGTTTCCAGAAAACGAACGATATGACAACTGTCGATGAGAGCGGTAGTACGTCCATCGATGAACCCGTTCTGAGATCCACAATTGATCAAATGCCTGTGGAAGTCCTAAGCGATGCTGAAAAGGCGGGCATCCTGTATATGCGCGAAGAGGAAAAATTAGCCCACGACGTGTACCTCACGCTCTACGAGCAGTGGAATCTACCAATTTTTAATAACATTGCGCGGTCTGAACAGACCCATACTGATGCGGTTAAGACGCTTATCGATAAATATGGATTGGTCGACCCGGCTACGGCTACAATCGGATCGTTCAGCAACCCTGAACTTCAAGCGCTCTACGAAAACCTTGTCAATGATGGAAGCATATCATTGCAAGACGCACTCAACGTTGGCGCTGCGGTAGAGGAAATTGACATACTTGATTTGCAAGAGTACCTTGCAGAGACCGATAACGAGGACATAACGCTGGTGTACGAAAACCTGATGAAGGGATCACGAAATCACTTACGGGCTTTTGTTTCAACCCTCGAACGGCAAGGTTACGACTATACACCGCAATACCTGAGCCAAGAAGAATTTGATGCGATCGTAAGCAGCCCCTTAGAACGAGGACGGTCCTGATTCTTATCCCCACCCAAAATGGCTGGGGGCTATACAAAAGGGGATAATGGACTGTACAGCCCGTAGTGAAAACCGTGCGAGAGGTCGCCGAAACGGCTCGGGAGGAAGCAAGTGGTAACTACCGCCCCAAAAAGCTTTCAGTTACATTACCCGTGTTCGAATAGCCGCGGCTTTCCCAGTAGCCTCGGTACGTAACGTCGTCCGATAATTCGATCTCCGTTATCCATTTTATCCACTTGTAGCCCCATTTACTCTCTGCTACGAGCTCGAACGGGAACCCGCGCTCTGGCGGAAGCGTAACGTTGTTCATTTTATACGCCATGATGATATCATTATCCTGGATATACTCAAGCGGAAAAGACGTGGTGTAGCCGTCATAGGCGTGGAATATAACGACCGTTGCATTTGAGTCGGGATTCGCTTCCTGTAGTAAATCCCCAACCAACACACCCTCCCAGAGAATCGTTACACCCCAGCCCTCGACGCAGTCCAATCGCACCACTTTTTTCCGGGGGTCGAAGGCACCAACGACCTCATCATACGAATACGTTTGAGGATTCTCCACAAGACCCGTGATTCTAAGCGCATAGCTCTCTTTGTCTACGTGCTGCGGGCCTTTTATCGAATTCTCTCGGAAATCATCGATCGAAGAAAGGTCTTCGCCTTCATACGCGGTAATCTCAACATAATCCACGGGTTCTGCTTCTTCTGCTTCTTCTTGTTGAACGCAGCCACTGAACAAAATGCTCGCTGCAATGACGAATACCAGAAAACCAAAAGTGAGGAACTTCGAGTGCTTCATGGTTTTTCAGGTCTATACTAATGAGATTGTACTGGTCGGTTAAAAAGTTTTGTGAACGGAAACCCGTTAAGGTCGAAACGTCGACGTGAGTATGGAGTGTAGAGAGAAATCGAACCGGATAAGAGCGTTACGTGAGTTGCTGGTTATTCACGTGCGTGCTCATGCTACTGCTACTGGTCACCCACTCTCCCGCCTTGAAATCCAATGCTAACGAGTTGATGCAGTATCGTTTCCCGGTTGGTTTCGGGCCGTCGTCAAATAAGTGGCCGAGGTGACTGCCGCAGTTCTTACAGACAATCTCCGTACGTTCCTCATCAAATCTCGTATCGGGCTTCAACTCCACGGCATCCTGAACAACATCAAAGAAACTCGGCCAGCCACAGCCCGAATCGAATTTTGTATCCGATTCAAATACCTTATTGCCGCACGCTTTGCAATAATAGCTCCCACGTGCCTTGGTTTTATAATACTCCCCACTAAATGCAGTCTCGGTACCTCTCTCCCTCAAGATATGATACTCCTCGGGCGTCAGTTTCTTTTTGTACTCCGCTTCGCTTCTTCTCTTCATGGTACGTACGGTACTTATGTAAAGCTTCTCCTAGCAATTACTGGTCACTTCAGGGCCGGGTTATCGCCCACCCGCCCGTTATTTAAGAGAGGCGGCATATCGCCCAATCACTGCAGTGCTTTGCGAGTCTGTATCGCGTGATGTAATAGTTACAGCCCTGATTGTTCTTTGTCTGATCCTCGTGTACAATAAAAGCCGTGTGTAAGCCCCATCTCCGCTGTTACCGGGCATCTACCACAGATGCAGCCTTCTTCTTCGGTAATACAGGTGCTCTTCCCTATCGTCGGGAAACAAAATCCGCCTTTTTCTCCACATTCAACCCAGCTTGGACATCCCGCACAGATGCACATGCTTAAAACCATCTTCTTCTTCCCTTCCAGTTCTTGAGGATCCATTGCCATAAAAACCACCTCGTTATTTATTAGCCGAATACACTATTGTCTGGACGAACTATATATACTATGCGTTTTCCCTACAGCAGAGACTATTGGCGACCTCTCCCGATCTGAGTGAACGAAGTTCCGAGGAAAAACGTCAAATTGTGTCGTATCCGTATCCACATTCGCAGAACTCACAGCCGTTACAAAGGACTTTGGATAGCCCAATTCAGTAGTGTGGAACCGTGCATGAGGACGGGAATCCATGAGTGTCAGTACAGCTAGCGAAAAAATTTTAAGCTAATCCACATTGATTATTAACCGGAGGTGAAAAAGACGATGAGAAAAGCTGCAGTGTGTCTACTAGTCGTAGCAGCACTCATACTTGGTATGATCTTCGCGGGTTGTATCGAAGAAGATGAAACTCCTTCGCCCGTACCGTCAGAACAATACGACACACCCACGCCGGGAAGTCAGAATACGTTTAGCCTTGAAGAGGTCGCACAACACAATTCAGCTCAGGATTGTTGGATCGTGGTTCAGGGTAAGGTGTATAATGTCACCACTATACCCTGCCATGGTGGCGGTGGAGGGCCGTTACTACTCGAAAGTTGTGGAACAGATGCGACGGAACTATGGGAAACAAAGCCGGTTACGGAAGAACCGCACTCCCAGAGTGCCCAGGACATCTTGGATAATTACTATATCGGCGATTTAGAATAGCAACAAAAACAGCAAGTAGACCTCGAAAACCTCAGGCTAGAAAAGGCCACTCAAAGTTCAACGTCTCCACAATACCCACCTATACACGAATTTTCGATAGATAGTTAGTGCATAGTCTCACGTAAAGAACGGTGCAGGACGCTGCAGATCCAGAAGCAGAGGATGATGGATGCATGCGGGAGTACTGATTGTTTTGGAGCCGGAAACGGCCAAAAACTTATTCCTCCCTGGCTTTAAAGACGCCACAGCCGACATATTTCTGCTCGTACCAGATCGTCATATTCATTTTGGGGCAGAGATACCGCTCATTCTCTACTTTACTCTCGTCGAAATACGCGCACTTCCTGCATAAATCCTTCATTGTCGTTTCAACCCGCATGCTGAACCAACCGCCATTAGCCCTGCGTATAGATCTATATTCGCTTTGTACGTGAAAAACATTGCGGCGACTGCACTGCACTGTACATCCCTAAGCACGAGAGAGACGGATAGGTATGACCCACATTTTCACCACGTACTAACTAAACTACTGCTGACGAGTGCTGAGTGCCGCTTGCGCCCTTCATAACCCCCTCCCCGTCACAGACAGACCGTGGCGCAAAAGCGTCACCGCATAAAAGCATGAAGAAGGACAGGTGGTGGTTTCTTACTTTCACTGGCTGGTAACGGAGAAAAAAGCGTGTTCCGTCCAAAAGTCGGGAGCACCCCTGCAGCGAAACGGTAGTTAAAAGAAAAATAAATAGATAACCCCCAATAGTTTGTATTAGTGATTCCGTTATCTGATTGCAGGATGGCCGGGGTGTGGTAGAGGCTATCCCTGGGGACTGTGGATCCCTAGACCTGGGTTCGAATCCCAGCCCCGGCCCTTTTACAAGCAACTACTTTGAAACGGCGCGATGCAAGCTGCTCGTGCTCTGGCAGTTAAAGCTAGCCTTCTTTAAACGGAATACTCGAATGCCCGTTCTCCGAGACTATTTATGTTATTCTTCTTCCAAAGTCGCTTCGGTTCTCGGGTTTGAATAAAAGAGATAAATGTGGCAGAATACTTCCCATACTCCACACACACTAAAATCAAGCAAAAGCGATAAGTTTAAATATATAGTTGGAGATTCTTGTTTATATGGTGAAATTTGAAAAATGAAAACTGAAGAAGCGCGAACCGCACACGAGTACTTTATAGGATTATTCGCAGGATTATGGTCTGGAATTATAGTATCGGTGATTAATGTTATGGTGGAAAGGGAAGCTTCTATTTGGGTGGCTGTCCCAGTTGTGTTTGTGGCTGCTGTGATTATGGCGTTCATCGGATGGGGGATGGTTAAGTTTCTAATTCTGCGAGACCCTTAAGCACTTTCATCTCCATCATTTTGAAATAATAAATGCACCGTTAAACCCTAAGCATGGGCTAGTTCCTTAACCTTCTGAGCCGTATCCTCCCTAACCGTTAAGATCGCCCAGCCCTTCTCAGGCATACGTGACTTGTCGGTAAACGTCGGTATAAAATTGACTAGTCAAATATCTGCGTGGTTAGTCGTGAGTTCATAGAATACACGACAAAACGGGGAGCTTTGAAACCTTGTTTAGGATATAATAAACTGAAGATCCGTTCAATCCTTCTGAGGATTTTTCTAAAATTGGAGAAGTGCCAAAATTTGTAGCCAACCGCTATCCTTTGGTGCAACCTGTAAACGACAAATCTCACATGTGGGGAGGCGTTGCTTCGTTGATTCTTCAATCTTCTTGGCCAGGCTTTTCTTGCGCGTTCGCGGTAAAGCTTTTATTAACAGTTTTGCAAAGAAAAGATGAAGTGTTACGATGGCTCTTAATTTTCTCCTGCGTACTATTGTAGATAATTCCGGCTTCGTGAGGACGACAACGCGATTTTTCGCCAATCGAGGCATCTCGCCGAATGTGTTGTCCCTGCTCTCGCTCGTCTTTGCCGCGCTCGCCGGCTTACTATTCGGCTTATCCCGCACGAGCATGTCTTTCAACCTCTTTTTATTAGTCGCGGGCGTTTTTGTATGCCTGAATGCCGTTTTGGACGGTCTGGACGGACTTGTCGCGCGAGAGATCGGTAATGCAAGCAGAAAGGGCGATTTCCTTGACCATGTGGTCGACCGTTATTCAGACGTATTCATCATCGGCGGTATCGTCTTCGGCGGCTATGCAGGCTGGCAAATTGGCGTTGTCGCGATTATTGGCGTCTTGCTCTCTTCCTACATGGGCACACAGGCGCAGGCAGTCGGGCTGAGCAGGATGTACGGCGGACTGCTTGGCAGAGCGGACCGCATGATACTTATAATAGCTGCAACGGCGCTCACATTGGTCTATCCCTATCCGATTCCCGCGTCAGGACTCGTGAGCTTGTCCTTCCTCGGCTGGGCACTCCTCGTCTTTGCTCTTGTCTGCAACGCAACGGCGCTCCAGCGGTTCGTTTACACCTGGAGAAGGCTCTAACTCGATAACAGAATGCAAACTGTCAGCCAGCGCACCTAATTCCGTTCGGAGTGCCTTACCTACCGTGCACGCACTATCCGCACGGCGAGCACGGCCGCATTCGTGCCGTTGTCGATACCCACTACGCCTACCGGCACGCCCGGGGGCATTTGAACCATGGACAGGAGCGCATCCATGCCCCTTAACGGCCCGCTTACCGGAACGCCGATGACTGGCTTATCCGTTTTCGACGCGATGATCCCCGGCAAAGCCGCCGCGAGCCCTGCAATCGCTATGAATACCGCGACATCGCCGCTCTCCTTCAAATAGCAATCCAGCTCTTCTGGGTTCCGGTGCGCGGAGAGCACCTGCACATCGTAAGGAATGTTGTGCTCTTCCAATACCGCGATCGCTTTATCCGCCACCGCTTGATCGCTCTTCGAGCCCATTACGATAGCTACTTTAGTCATGATCTTTCGGATTGCGCATTTAGGTTTAGGCCTTTATCCGCTCCTCCATCACCTCGGTGAACTCTTCTGGATCCTTTATCCGTTTCAGCTCGTCTTTTCCGATTAACACGGTATCATCTATCTGCACGTATTTGACATTCCCGTTCACGACGAATACCGACTTCGTTCTCGTAACCTGCGATAAGCTGCTCACTATCCTCGCCCGTTTTATCATGCGCTCGGTATATTCGCTTACGCCGGTAAGGATCTTCGGACATTCGACTCGCGCTTTCGACGGCGGCTCAGGGAACGAAACAGCGCTAAAAGGAGCGTAAGACGTCGTAAAAATTTCAAAGCCGATCTCTTCCATCATACCCAAAATGCGCTTCTCCAAGCTCGAAATCGCTTCGTCCGCGCCCTCTTTTAATACCTCCGCGGAAGGTTCCTCTGATTCGGCATTTAAGAGCTCTAAAGGCACTATGAGTACGGTATCTAAGATCTCCTCGAGTTTCAGCGCGATGTCGATGGTCGTACTCATGCCGCCCTCTTCGTATTTGCTCACGCTCCTCCGCGAGATGCCTAATTCCGAGGCGATATCGCCCAGGGACAATTCCTTCTTCTCCCGCGCCGTCTTCATCGCTGCCCCGTCGATATTGACATACACGCCGCCGGTGGCCGAATAAACGTAGGGATCCACGCCCTCCACAAAGTAATCGTAAAGTGTATGCGGGTTTAAAGCAGGGATACCGTATCGATGATAGACCACATCGTCTTCCAGAAAGGACACGCCTTTTCGCTCGCCGATGACCAGCGGAGACGCGAGTAAGCAAAATGCCGCGCGTTTTATGCTCTTCGCTACGTCTTCGTTAAGGCCGTCTATATTACGCATTATCTTCGCCAGCAGGGTCACTTCGCTTCGTCGCGCCGCTAAATCGAAACTCCGCGCCTCACATCTCTGTGATACGATAAAGCCCGCATCCTGCAATATTCCCAATACCTGAGAGATCAGATCGTCCTTCATCTGGCCTTCAACGAGCTAGCTTTGTCCGAGGATGATAGTTCCCGTGCCCGCTTTGTTGCTTCACTTACCGCTTCCATCAGCGCTGCCTTTACACCGACCGTGTCCATCACACGAAGCCCGCGTATCGTCGTCCCACCGGGAGAAGCAGTCCGATGTGTTATCGAAGACGGCTCGTTACCTGCAAGGATCATCTTCGCAGCGCCCAGGGCGGTCTGGGCAGAGATCGAAAGCGCCACATCATAGGGCAAGCCCTCGTAGACGCCGCCTTCAGACATTGCCTCGATCACTGCGGCGAAGAAAGCGATGCCACTGCCGCTTAATCCCGTAACAATATCAAGATCGCTCTCTTTCAAGCTATAAACGGCACCGAGCGCACTGAAGATCTCCCGTGCGAGCTCCACATCCTCTTCTCCTGCGTACGCGCCTTTACAAATCGCCGTTACGGATTCACCCACGAGCACGCCGATATTCGGCATCACTCGGATTACCTTCTTGCCTGTGCCCAGGGCACTCTCGATCGCGTGCGTTGGTACGCCAGCAGCTACCGATATGATTATTTTACTCCCAGATATGAACGGTGCAATCTCCTCCACGACCCTCTGTACATCGTTTGGCTTAACGGCCAAAATGGTCACGTCTGATTGCTCCGCGACCTCGCCGTTGCTCTCGCAGACGACGACGCGCGATTCTGAGTCGCCCACAAAGGATTCGAGACTTGCCTTCCGTACGTCGCTGATAAAAATCCGCTCGTTCAATCCGCCGCCGTTATCAGCAGCAAGAAGCCCCCGCAGAATAGACGCCCCTATGTTGCCCACGCCGATAATGCCGATTTTCTTCCCCTCGACCACGCTCACGTTCATTCCTTCAATGGATTTATAAGCACAACATTATTGCCACGGAGTATAACAGAGCCCAGAGAGCGTTTCTTTTCGCCTTGCAAGATCTCGCTCGCACCGCTCAAATGCAGATTCAAATAGTCATCAACCGATGTCAGCACGCCCTCCAGCACGCACTGCTCACCCTTCATCTCTACGTGTATCTCTCTTCCCACCAGACTCTGAACTTTTTTGTTTGGAAACATAGCTTCAACTCCTCTTATCTTTTCTATTTTACTTCCTTATTTAAAAACCATGCTCCATGAGCTTGTGGTTACCGGTAAAATCGTAAATCCTGAAGGGATACACGAGGCTCAGATCGGCATTGACGGGGCGTTTATTACCGCGTTGAAAAAGCAGGGTTTACGCGGCGAGCGGGAAATAGACGCGCGGGGATGTCTCATCTTTCCGGGATTTATTGATATGCACGTGCATTTACGGGAAGACGGCAGTCACAAGTGGGGTTACAAGGAAGATTTCACGTCGGGCACTGCGGCTGCGCTTCACGGCGGTGTAACGACCGTCGTTGACATGCCCAACACCCCGTTGCCCGGCATAACTGCCGAGCGGATACGAGAGAAGAAGGAACTCGCTCGCACAAAGTCGAAAGGCTTGCTTGACATTCTTTTCTGCGGTGCTGTAGCAGAATCCAATCTGAAGACGCTTGCGGATATGCAAGAAGACGTTGTAGCATATAAGATCTACCTTGCCAGGACGGGCGGGTTATACATAGATGAGAAAACGTTACCACACGCACTTACGGCGGTAGAAGCGACTTCTAAACCCGCCGTCATCCATTGTGAAGACCAGCATATCATAGACCGTAAGCAAGAAGAATCGCGATCACGAGGCGGCGGTGGGAAGAACCATGGGGAACTCCATTCAGAGCTAAGACCCGCGGAAGCTGAGTTGTCCGCGGTCAGAAACGTTTTATCCGCCGCTTCTACTGCACGAGAATTTAAAATAAGCATCGCACACATCTCCGTTTCCGAGACCGTAAGCCTCCTGAGGCAACACAAAAACGTGCACGGCGAGGTCACGCCGCATCACTTGTTCTTCACCAGAGACGATCTATTGTCGAAGAAGGCGTTTTTAAAGACGAATCCACCGCTGCGAACGGAAGCGAACAGGCAGCGACTGCTGACTGCATTCAAAGCGGGCGCAATCGATTTCTTAGCGACCGATCACGCACCGCACACGCAGGAGGAGAAGGCACACGACATCTTAGATGCGCCTGCCGGCGTTCCACATTTGGATACGTACGGTAATTTCGTGTCATGGTTGATTGCGCGTTGCGATGTCTCGCCAACTCTCATGGCACGCGTCTGCTCGTTCAATCCTGCGCGCTTTCTGGGCTTGAACGATAGAGGCAGGATAGAAGTAGGTAAGCGGGCGAATCTGACCATCCTGGATTTACAGAAGCCCGTTAAAATCAGCAGTGATCGGTTATATACAAAATGCGGGTGGTCGCCGTTTGAAGGGTACGAGTTTCCGGGTGCGGTGCGGCATACCATTTCCAGTGGCGTCGTTGCGACCGAATACGATGAAGTCTTTTGACGTATCTATCCTATCGCTCCAGCGTAAAAGCATAAAAATTGCTAGAGGTTTGTTTACTATGACTAAGGTACACACGAGTAACGTACTACTATGAGCGCTATTATAGTGACCATTGTTGCTGCACTCTGGCTGATGCTGCCGGCGTACGTAACGAATTCGAGCGCGGCGTTCTTTGGCGGCAAGACGCCCATTGACCGGGGCATGTATTGGGGTACGAGCAGGTTACTGGGTGATGGCAAGACGTATGAAGGCCTCGTAAAGGGCATCGCGTGCGGCATCCTCGTCGGCATCGTTCAGACCCTTTTTGCGGGCACTTATGTGGATATGCCTTCTTTCGGTACCTTTCCGTTCTTTTTCGTGACACTCATCTGCCTGTCGGCAGGAGCCATGCTTGGCGATCTGCTCGGTAGTTTTGCAAAACGGCGAGTCGGGCTGAAACGAGGTGCGTCTCTACCGCTGGTGGATCAGCTCGATTTCGTGGTTGGCGCCTGGCTGCTTTTGTTCCTCTTCGCCCGCACGTGGTTTCGTAACGCCTTCTCACTGGAGGTGATCATTGTGGTGGTTCTTATCACCCCGCTCTTGCATCTGCTTACCAATTACATCGGCTTCAAGATAGGAAGGAAGCAAGTTCCGTGGTGAATCGACGAACGGTGCTAAAAACCGTCGCGTCATTGGACGCGACGATATTAAACGGCCGCCGGTGAAAAAAGCGCAATGTTTAATTAGAAGGTCGGCATACATCTTTTACAATTATGGGTAAGACGAAGAAGGCCGAAGGCGAGGAGGAAGGAATAAGGATAGCCCAGGTTTCGTGTGGCACACTCTACGGTAATGTGCAGCACGAGATAGAGAAGGCTGCAGCGGAAGTGGGTGCAGAGCTCTTCGTGCCCGAAATTGATCTGGATTATCTCAAGGCAAAGGTGGACGAATTCGGTTACGACATGAAGACGAGCCTGGGTTTGAGTGTCGCGTTAGCGCGTGGCTTCGCCGTTGCGGAAGGTCTGAGCGATGCGGACGCGGTATTTCTGGCGGGCTGTCACAAATGTCCGCGCGGGGCTGTTATTCGGACGGAGATCAGGAAGATCATACAAGAAAAGACCCGCTTGCCCATCGTTATGTATCCGTTTTCAGAACGGACAAAGGCAGGGGAGCTGTTGACGCGAATGGAGGCGCTGGTGACGATTGTGAGACGGAGATGGATACTGGAGCGCACGGTGCAGGAGGGCCTTACCGCGGGCATTGATTCCGGCTCGACAACGACAAAGGCAGCGATCATGCAGGACAACGAGGTGCTGGGAGCGACGTGGTCACCTTCACGGGACGTGATAAAGACTGCGGAGAAAGTATTCGAGAAGGCGCTGGAGATCGCAGGCGTGAAACGCGGGGATATAGAAGCGCTGGGGACCACCGGTTACGGTCGGCACCCGTTAGGAGAGCATTTCAAGGCGGATCTGGTGCAAGAGGAGCTGACCGTGAACTCGAAGGCCGCAATGTATCTTGCGGGCATCGAGAAGGGAGAAGCTATGATCATCGACATCGGCGGCATGGACAATAAGATAATTACCGCTTATGATGGCATTCCTGATAACTTCACGATGGGCGGGATATGCGCTGGTGCTTCAGGAAGATTCCTGGAGATGGTCGCACGTCGACTGGGCGTCGACGTGGTCGAGATGGGTAAGTTAGCGTTAAAGGGCGACCCGAATAGAATAAAGACAGACAGTTACTGCATCGTGTTCGGCATTCAGGATCTTGTATCCGCGTTATCAAGCGGCGCGCGCAAAGAAGACGTGGCGGCTGCAGCGTGCCACTCGGTCGTGGAGCAGGTGAAGGAGCAGTTATTACAGGAGATTGACCTCAGGCAGCCCGCGATAGAGGTTGGCGGGACTTCGTTGGTGGAGGGCGTGCCGGTAGCGATGAACGACGTTCTGGGCTTTGAAGTAATTGTGCCGCAGTATCCGCAGTATATCGGTGCCGTGGGCGGGGCGCTGCTCTCGTCGTCCTTTAGGTGACGCGATGTTGCGATTTATCGGTGTGGTAGAGAAAGCGAACGAAAAAGGAGTTTCGCAGATACGAATTTTCGACGAGTTTCGTGACGGTTTGGAAGGATTAGATAGCTACTCGCATATAATCGTCCTCTATTGGTTCCATTTACGCGATACCGAGGAGGAGCGAAGCGTGCTCAAAGTAGTCCCGCGGCGACATTCGGGCGCGCCAGAAGTGGGCGTCTTCACCTCCAGGAGCCCAAGCAGACCGAATCCGATAGGGTTATGTGTGGTGAAGCTGGTGAGGCTGAAGGGGGCTGTTTTGTCGGTGAAAGGGCTCGATGCGTTTGAAGACACGCCGATAATCGACATCAAGCCGTACAATTCACGGGCGGATTCGGTTCCCGATGCCGTGGTTCCACCGTGGGCACTTCGTGGTCCCAAAACATGAGGGATTAGTTCGTGGAGAGCAGTGGAATGGACGTTAAGATCGTTCGCAGTCAGAGGCGGAAGAAGACAATCAGTGCACACGAAGTAGATGGTGAAATCCACTTATATCTGCCGATGGGGCTCTCACGCGCGGAAGAAGACAAGTACGTGCTGTGGGCGGAGAAGCGTTTTGAAGCACAGCGTCGTAAAAAGGAACTCAGAGCAAACAACGCTGACGCCGAACTGAAAAAACGCGCTCAGGCACTCAACAAGCGGTATTTCAGCGGCGAACTCACGTGGGAACGAATATGCTACACGACCGGGCAGAATGGAAGCACGTTTGGGATTTGCAACACGAAGAACAGAACGATCAGGATTTCGGATCGTTTACTGCAGATGCCGACGTTCGTGCATGACTACGTCGTGGTGCACGAGCTCGCGCACTTGCACGTGCCGAGACACGGACCTGAGTTCTGGGTGCTCGTCAATCGATATCCGAAAACGGAGCGTGCGCGCGGCTATTTAATGGCGGTTGGCATGACCGATTGAGATGAATGCATGAATGGTGGAGTCCTCAAACTTAAAAAGTACTTTTAAAGTATCATGTAGATATACATAAAGTTTATGCTCTGATTTAATGATCGTGAACGTAAGATCATTGAGAAGGGAGAAGCAGAGGCGAAAGAGAGGAACGGAAGAAGGAGAAGAAAATGAGAAAGAAAGAAGGGTATAAAGATGATTTCATTTTATCATTGGAAGCCGATAGGTGGCTCTTTCATGCGGATCTCCTCGTTGACAAGGCGCACGTGGTGATGCTAAAGGAGAGGGGGATCATAAAGAAGGAGGGCGCGGCTATTCTGAACTGCTTAGTGGATATAGAGGAGCGCAGCGAGGATTTTATCGAGCACGAGCTTCCCAAATACGAGGATGTGCACACGGCGATCGAATCGGTGGTGATACGGGAGATAGGCGCGGACGTCGGCGGGCGGATGCATACCGGGCGGTCGCGCAATGACGAAGTGGCGACGTGCATACGCATAGCGCTCCGTGCTGAGCTGTTCGAGCTGCTGGAGGCGGTGAACGACTTGCGAAGCGCGTTACTCGATAAAGCGGATAAGAATGTCAATACGCTCATGCCGGGCTACACGCATTTGCAGCATGCACAACCAACCACCTTCGCACACTACGCGTTGGCGCACGCCGATGCGTTCGCTCGCGATTTCGCACGGCTCATAACCGCATACGAGCGTACGAACGTCAGTCCCCTGGGTGCCGCCGCATTTGCCTCGACGGGTTTTCCGATCGATCGGGATCAAACGGCGAAGCTGCTCGGGTTCGATTCCGTGCTGGAACACTCGATGGATGCTGTATCCACACGCGATTTCGTCATTGAGTCGATTGCGTGCTTCTCCAATCTGATGACCAACCTGAGCAGACTGGCGGAAGAGCTTATACTCTGGAGCACGTCCGAGTTCGATCTCATCCGCGTTCCTGAGGACTATGCGACGGGAAGCTCGATCATGCCGCAGAAACGGAACCAGGACTACGCAGAACTGGTACGTGCGCGAGCAGGCACGGTCCACGGCTGTTTGCTGAGCGTGCTTTCGATCTGCAAAGCGTTACCCTATTCGTATAATCGGGATTTACAGGAAGTGACGCCGCACCTGCTGCGCGCCGTGAAGACCACGACCGCGTCGGTAGCCGTAATGAAGAGCATGATCCAAGGCCTGGAAGTGAAGCAGGAGGCGCTGGAGAAGCAGGCGTCACGCGGCTTCACCACGGCAACCGAGCTGGCGGATACGATTGTTCGAGAGACCGGCACGCCGTTCAGAACCGCGCATAAAATCGTCGCTTCGTTAGCTTCCGTTCTGACGGAAGAGAACTGGGGAGTGCTGACCGATAAGGAGGCTGAGAAAGCGTTCGTGGCTGAAATCATTCGGATGATAGACGATATCGCTCTGGAGATCACCGGTGAGAAGCTGAGCGAGAAGAAGGGACTGACGGAGAAGAAAGTAGCGGAAGCGCTGAACATCGCGTCGAACGTGCAGAAACGGCGCGTGAAAGGGGGACCCGCGAAGAAAGAAGTGCAGCGGATGCTCGGCAAGCGGAAAGCGGATCTGGAGAGGGACGAGAAGGAGCGGCAGGAGAAGGAGGAGCGGGTGAAGAAGAGCCTGGACGAGCTGGACCGCGAGGTGAAGCGGAAGAAGCGCGTTATTACCGTGATACGAAAGCCGAATCCGAACGTCGTCGTCGAACGCATAAAAGAGATGCGAAAATGAGCTAGATAGATGGGAATGAAAATTTTTCTGAGTTCTACTTACTGAACTCAGATATATTAGTCTTTTATTTATCATCTAGTATACTAAGTTAGTTTACCCGCATGTGTTCGATTATGGTCAAAACTTACGGAAGAGTATTTGGAGATGAGTACATACACTAATACTGGAAGCGGATCTGAAAAGCGAATCGTGGAAAAGCTTCAGAACGTACGAATCTTTGTAGCTTCGCCGGGTGACGTAGCAGAAGAGCGAGAACAGTTGCGAAAGGTTGCTGATAAACTAAACCATTCAATCACGCATGAACTGGGATTCAACTTAGAAGTCGTAGGATGGGAAACTCATGTTATTCCCGAAATGGGTGACCGACCGCAGGCAATCATAAATAAACAGATTGACCCGTACGATGTTTTTGTTGGCATCATGTGGAAGAGGTTTGGAACACCTACTGGCGAAGCGGAATCGGGAACTGAGGAAGAGTTCAATATCGCTTTTGAATGCCGCAAAAAGTTTGGTATCCCTTGCATCATGTTTTACTTTAACCAAGAGCCATTCATGCCTCGAACTCAGCATGAGATAAAGCAGTTAGAGAAAGTGATAGAATTTCGAGAGCGTCTGTCTCAAGAAGGGTTAATTTGGGAGTATACAGGAGCCGAGAGGTTTAAAGATATTGTTGATACACATTTGTCGAAACTTATTGTTCAGTGGAGCAAAAGAGAGGAAGAAGAGACTTCTAAACCTAAAAAAGAACAAGTGCTTGAACCATATTTCGCCCAGCCATACGCATTGCAGGAGAACTTCGTGGGCAGGCAAAAAGAGCGGGAGTTGCTCTCGGAATGGTTAGAGCAGGATCCTACGTCTATGCTGGCATTAGTAGCGATTGGCGGTATGGGCAAATCAGCTTTGTCGTGGTACTGGCTTAACGAAGATGTACTGGGAAAAGGCAAGCAATTCGACGGAGTTGTCTGGTGGTCTTTTTATGATAAAGAAGCGAGTTTTGAAAGGTTTTTAGACAATTCCATACGTTACGCCAGTAGACAGGCGATTGACCCCAAAGAGCTAGAATCAATGTGGGATAAGATGCGCGTATTTTTCAAATTATACGGAGAGAGCAATTACCTTGTGGTCCTCGACGGCGTAGAGCGGTTGCTTAGGGCATATGCCGGCTTGGGATCACCTTATCAGGGAGAGGCTGTAAAGGAGGATGAAAAACAGGAATTCCGTGCCTGTATTGATCCAAATGTAGCGAAATTTCTTCAATGGCTTTCTGCGGGTTATCCTCAGACTAAAAGCCTTATTACAACACGTCTCTTTCCTAAAGAACTTGAGGGTATTGCTGGATGCCGATATGTAAATCTGGAACGGATGATTAACGAAGATGCCGTCGAATTTTTCCACCGTCAGGGCGTTACCGGCGCACGGGCGGAAATTGAAACGGCTTGTGGTAGCGTTGATTATCTTCCTCTTTCTCTCCGACTGCTTTCTGGTATGATTGCGAGCGACCCCAAAAATCCAGGGGATATACAGGAATGGCGGAAATACAACCCATTGCCTGAATTGAAAGGTAAAGAAGGACACCACATCTTAGATCTCGCTTATAATTCTCTGGATGAACAAAAGCAGAAGTTTATCAGCAGACTTGCGGCGTTCAGAAACCCGATGGATTACGATGCGGTTTCTATTTTCAACGAGTTTGGCACTGAGGAAAAATTTAATGAGGTTCTGCGTGAACTCGTGGAAAGGGGTTTAATATTCAGAGACGAGAAAAGCAATAAATTCGATTTGCATCCGATTGTGCGAAGATACTGCTACGAGCGATTAAAAAATAAAGAAAGCATCCATTCAGTGCTCATGGATTATTTTGCTTATATCCCAGCACCAGAAAAAGTCGAATCAGTGGACGACTTGGCACCAGTTATCGAGCTGTATCACCATACGGTAAGTACAGGCAAGTATGACGAAGCTATTGATTTATTTGGCAACAGGCTTGCAGCGCCGTTATTTTATGTATTTGGTGCATATCAAGCAAGAATAGAACTGCTTCGTGCGCTCTTTCCTGATGGCGAGGATAAACCACCAAGATTGAAAGATGAATCTACTCAAGCATGGACGCTGCAAGCACTTGCAAATAGTTACTTAATGTCGGGTCAGCCTAAAAAAGCCCTCAGAATTTTAGAAACTGCTATTGACCTTGATAAAAAAATTGGAGGGATGAATTGGAAAAAAGTTGGTCTGAATATTCTTGCCTGGATTCAAATGCAAATCGGGGAACTTGACCTTGCTGAAACAAATCTCAAAAAACAAATTGAATTCTGCCGCGAAATCAAAGACATAATTAGAGAAGCGGTTGGTCATGCGGAATTAGGCCGATTGTTTGCCTATGAGGGCGAATTCGCGGAATCTCAAGAAGAATTGAATCGAGCACAAAAAGGCGTTGATGATTTTAGGGAAAAAGGAGGAAGAACAGGGTATATTTCAGTTGTTAGAGCGTACAAATCCATCCGTTCCATTTTTATGTTTAACGCCGACGAGGCTATGAAAGCAGCCAAAAAAGCCCGTGAACTTGCTGTGATTGACTACACAGAACGAGATGTCATCCAAGCAGAATGCCTCCTCGGAGCCTCCTACTTGATGCAAGAGAATTTAACAGAAGCCGAGCAGCATCTATCCGACGCTCTTACGAGAGACCGAAAAATCAATCTCGTGGAATTAGAGCCTGATATTCTGCTGGAGTTTGCTAAACTCAGGTTTAAACAGAATTACAAGAAAGAAGCGCTGGAAAAGGCGGAAGAAGCGCTGCAGATCGCGGACCGTTGCGAGTACCGGCTGAAGCAGGCTGATATTCACAACTTTTTGGCGGCGTTCTATCTGGATGCCGGTGAGGTGGAGAAGGCGAAAGAGCATGCAGAAAAAGCAAAGGAAAGGGCGGAGTGTGGCTACGTTCCAGCGTTAAAGAAGGCGGAGAAGCTTTTCAAAGAGATCGAACAAAGAAGTAAAGTAAATAAGGGATAAGGAAACAAATCCTTAGAAGAGAGAAAGAAAATGAAAACCAAACGAATCGCAATCGCGACCGTGATAGGATTCTTGTGCGGGCTGTTCTGCGCGTACGGGACGATCTTGATCGCAGCATCGAAACCGTCGCTTGTTGTTACCACCGGGCTGCTGGCCGTGGTCGTGTATAATCGCGTGCTCATCGGTCTGTTCGTTGGCCTCGGCGATGACATTCCGTTGCATCCCGTGCTGAGAGGTGCGTTGATCGGCGTCATTATCAGTCTCGCAATGGCGCTCATGAACATGATCGATGTCGGTATAAGTGACGGTGCAGCCTTTATCGGATTCGGCATCGTCTACGGCATCATCGCGGATGTCGTGGCCACGAAGTTCGCCTGAAGGGATACAGAAACCCTTATTTCAGCCGGAAGAACAACCGCATCAACTCTTGCGAGCGTGCATCGAGTACCTTTTCCGCACGCTTCTGCGCAGACTGTTCGTCAAACCGACCTTCCTTCTTCTGCTCCTGCGGATCAAGGGAATCGTATATGGCAAACGGCACGGGCTCTCGCGTATGCGTGCCCACGGACACCGGCGTGTAATGGTCCGGCATGACCAGGATCCGGTAGCCCTCAGTTTCTGCATAGTTTTCGTTCAAGCCGCTGAGAACGGTGCCGACCACCAACTCATCGAACTCTTCGATCGCGTTCACTTTCAGATCGATATCGCCGAGATGCCCGGCTTCGTCCGGCGCCTCGACATGTACGAGCACGAAATCATTATCCGCCAGGCTGCGTAGCGCGTACTCCGCCTTGCCGGTATAATTCGTGTCCAGATAACCCGTAGCGCCCGGCACATCAATCGCATCCAGTCCGGCACACCGCCCAATGCCTTTTATCAGGTCCACGCCCGAGATCACCGAGCCCCGCTGCACGCCGTACAGCGCGCTAAACGACGGCATCTGCGGCTTCTCACCACCGCTCCAGAGCCAGACCATATTCGCCTTCTTTTCGCCGCGTGCCGCACGCTTAACGTTGACCTCATGGTTCTCTAAAACGTCCTTCGAAGCGAGCATGACCGCTCGTAAAATCGCCTCTTTCGGGAGGTACGCTTCGATACGCTCGCCCACGATATCGTGTGGTGGTGCGCACCCGATCTCCTTCTCTTCCTGAAAAGCAAAATCGTTCGGCTTGGATTCGAGCACAAAAATGTTCCGGTAGCTCACGCCGGCATAAAAGGTAAATTCCCAGCCCTCATCAAGCCACTTACCGCGAAGTGCCGCATTGAGCGCCGCTATTAAACCCCGCGCCTCTTCGGTTGTTACGTGCCCGCCACTGAAATCCGCTAAAATGCCGTTGCGCTCGGTGATTAGATTACAGCGAAAGGCAATATCGCCGGCTTCGAGCGGAATCCGCAGTGCCATCGCCTCTAACGGACCCCTCCCGGTATGATATCTCGCAGGGTCATACCCAAGAATCGAGAGGGTGGCTATATCGCTCCCGGCGGTCATTCCCGCTGGAATCGTCTGCACCAACCCACAGGTACCTGCCGCCGCGATGTGATCGAGATTGGGTGTGGAGGCAAGTTGCAGTGCCGTCTTGTTACCACGCTCGGGAATCGGATAATCAGCCATGCCGTCCCCTATTAAAAGTACATACTTCATGCTCATACCTCAGCAGTATCTCTATTTGTTTTTAAAGCATACGTTCAACTTATAATTGTTGAGGAGACATGGAGACCGATATACCACTGAGAGATGTAATGGTACAGGAGGTCGTACGGGGGGAGAGAGATCTAACCGTACTGGAAGCGGCGAAGCTGATGAGGAAGTATAAGGTGGACAGTATCATAGTGCTCGATCACGGCGAGCCGGTGGGAATCGTTACCGAAGGCGATATCATCAGCGGCGTGGTGAGTCAAGATCTCAAGCCGAGCACGAGGAAACTGAATGACATAATGACGTCACCCTTGGTAACCGCATCTCCTAACGACCGCGTCTCAGCCATAGCGCGGAAAATGGCGAAGGAACGGATAAGGAAGATACCCGTAATCGAAGCCGGTAAGCTCGTGGGCATCGTTGCCGATGTCGATATTCTCTCTGTTTCGTCCCAGATGAATTCGATCCAGGCAGAATTGCTAGAGATGAGTATGGAACGAGAAGAACTGGAATTAGAGGACGAGAGTGTCGGGCAGGGACTCTGCGAGAAATGCGGGAGCTTCTCGAATTACCTGGTAATGAAAAGCGGGCTCATGGTCTGTGATACGTGTAAAGAGGAGTTAGAAATGGAAGGGTTGGATTAAGTAAGTACGCTAGCTAGCTAGTCCCCGATTCCCGCCTTGGTCACAGAGAACACCGCCTCGGCTTCCGGAAGATTCGGTGAATCAACTAAGCGTGCTATTCGCTTCTCTCCTTTTGACTTACGCAGGTATAACCTGAACGTCACGGTATGGCCGAGCACATGGCCGCCGATGGGCCGTGTCGGGTCGCCGAAGAAGGCGTCCGGTCTCACCTGTACCTGATTCGTTATCATTATCACCGCGTTATTAAGGTCCCCAAACCGCAAAGCGTCGTGCAGATGCTTGTTTATCTTCTGCTGACGGTCCGCTAACGTGCCTCTGCCGACATACTCACTCCTGAAATGGGCTGTTGCCGAGTCTATTATCAGTAACCGCACGGGCTTTTCCGTCTCTTTCAACTCCCCTGCGAGCTGTTCCGCCTTATCCACCAGCAGTATCTGATGATTCGAGTTGTATGCGCGTGCGATGTGTATGTTCTTGAGAACCTCATCGAAATCGAGTTCTACCGCTTCAGCCATATCCTTTATCCGTTCCGGCCTGAAGGTATTCTCGGTATCAATTATTATGACCGAGCCGTTTAATCCGCCCTTATCCAGTGGTAACTGCACGTTCACGGCGAGCTGATGCGCTATCTGCGTCTTGCCACTGCCGAATTCGCCATAAAACTCGGTTATCGATCGCGTCTCGATACCGCCGCCTAATAATGTATCCAGCGATTGCGATCCCGACGTGAGCTTGCCGACCTCCTGCCGGCGCTCTAATATCTTATCTCCGGTCTCAAACCCGCCGATGTCCGCAGCCTCTCGCGCGGCATTGATTATCTTCGCTGCAGTCGCTTCACCGATCTCCGCAGCGGCCACCAACTCGGCAGGAGATGCCACCGCTATCGCCTCTAACGAATTATAACCACCATCACGTAACTTCTCCGCAATTGCAGGTCCAACACCGGGTAATTCCTCTAAATCCACGATTATTCACCTCTTCGGTACTAAAACGATGACTAATTATACACCGTTATTTGAGCACTTAAACCTTTCGCACCTCAGAATACAAACACCAGTACTACGACGACCGAGCCGAATTTCCCCTTCTCTACCTCTACCGACTCCACCAACAACGCCTCTTCAAGTATGTTCATATCGCGAATCGTAGCCATCGTCTGTAACTTCTCCTGCACCTTCTCCGCCAGATATTCTCGTGCATGATGCCCATGATGCTCGCAGATGATGCCGAACTCTCTTTGCGCTCTACCGCCTTCTGTTTTTGCGCCTAACCAGCCGTAGCCGACACCTGCGCCAATGACTTCGCCCGACTTGCCATCTGCTCGTGAGAGCACGCAGAACGTTATGCTTCCCGGAGTTATTGTCACGTTACGTCGTTCCGTAACCTCTGCATTCGCCGGCAGGATAGACGAGACCTCGACCAGATTGCATTCGCTTATCCCTGCATCCCGCAACGCGAGATCGAACGCGTTCGCTTGCTCCTTGTCCATACCCACACCGGACGTAACGAAGAACGCTGTGGGTACCATGTGTCCATCCATTTTTTTCCTCTTTATCTTTATCCTACTAGTACTTATACAACTTTTCCGCTTCTTCGAATGCGGGATATGCCGTCCCCGTTCTTTTGGTGCTCAGGTATACTGCCGCGCAGGCATTAGCGAAGCGCAGGCACTCCTCAGCTTCTTTACCGTTTAAGACGGCATAGATAAAACCTGCATTGAAGACATCGCCCACGCCCGTCGGACTTAGCGGCTCTACATCAAACGCGGGAAAGCTTAGCTCGAACTCGTGGCTTATCCACGCAGAACCCTGCGCACCCCGGTGCAGAATCACGTTTTGGCAGCCCTTCTCCAACACATCGCGCGCTCCGTTCCTCCCTATCTTTTCACTCAAGCTCTGCAGCTCCGCGTCGTTAACAAAGAGGAACTCGGTATCCGGTAAGAGATTGAAAACAGTTTGCCGTGCACGCACAGTCCATCCGAGATACGCGCTCCAACCAATATCTACACCAGTACACGCACCTGCTGATTGCGCGACTCTGAGGAGCTTGTTATTGGCGGCGAAGAGCCCTTCGGTGTTCCAGTGACCGGCACGCATCACGAACCGCGCTTTTCGGAGAAGTTCTGTGTTCGCATCCTCTTCCCTGAGGTCTACATTTGCGCCACGGTCGGACAACATTGACCTGCTGCCATCGTCAAAGGCGATGCTCACCGTTATACCGGGATGCTGATGCTCTTCTCTCTTCGCTAGCGCAGCAAAGCAGTCCACACCTAACTTCAGTAACTCGGAGCGCACCCAGTGCGAAAGCGCATCAGTGCCTAGTTTACAGATAAGTGCGGTATTCAAGCCAAGGGCGGCACATGCAGCCGCACAGTTTCCTGCCTGGCCGCCTAGCTTGAGCATAAATTCACAGCCGAGCTGCTTGTCGCGCTCAGGATAATCCGCAATCGGCATCGTGATTATGTCACAGAACACATCACCGATGACCACGACATCATATCTCTCTACTATTTGCTTTGCCGTCATCATGTGCCACCCGTCCAAACCTATTTATTTATATCACTGCGATAGTAGCTGAACATATAGAAATAGAATAGACGATACGGGCTTATAAAAACGTGAGGAGGTGAACACGACACATGGATCAAATACCAAGACCGAAATTCGTGGTGCGAAAGCATCCGGAGTTTAAGCGCTTTTATTCGTCAGGCGTCTTCGGCGGCCATACGCCGTACGAATTCAAGATGATCGTGTATCAGGAGGGCTACGAGGATGTCACGGAAGGTACGGTGACGGGACGGGAACCACCAGTGATACTGCGGGAGTTACAGGCGGAGATAACGATGTCACCGGAACAGGCGAAGGCACTGCTGAGCTGGTTGGAGCGACATGTAAAGGCGTACGAGGAGCAGTTCGGCAAGATTCCATCGCCACCGATACCGGAGGAGCCGACAAGGCCTCCTGAAGGCATGTACGGCTAGCGAGGCACGCTAAAAGGTAAAGCTCTTCGGTAATCGCTTATGCGTGAATTCCTTCGCATCACTACCCACATAGGGTGCGACGGTCTGCCCTGAACCGACCAAGAGATATTTATAGATAACCAGCCCTTCTAAGCCGACTGGCCCCCGCGCATGCACCTTGTACGTGCTGATACCGACTTCGGCACCCTTGCCGTATCGGAATCCATCGCTGAACCGTGTGGATGCGTTATGCATGACCGAAGAGGAGTCGACGAACTGCAGAAACTTCAGCGCGGTGTTCTTATTATCCGTAACGATCGCATCGGTATGGCCGGATCCGTAGGCATTGATATGCTCGATAGCCTCGTCAACGCCGTCAACCACTTTGATAGCGATAATCAGGTCGTTATACTCGGTACGCCAATCCTCTTCTGTTGCGGACTTGAGCTCCTTGTTCTCCTTCAAAATGTCCATCGTTTTAGGACAGGCGCGTACCTCGACACCTGCTGCCAGGTACCGGTCGACCATGCGCGGTAGGAACTCGCGTGCAATTGCAGCATCCACAAGCAGCGTCTCCGCAGCGTTACAAACCGCAGGATATTGCACCTTTGCATCGTAACTGATATCCAGCGCCATAGCCACGTCAGCGTCCCGGTCGACGTACACGTGGCAGATTCCATCAGCATGCCCGAGGACCATGATACTGGTGTTCTCCTGGATGTATTTCACCAGCTGGTTGCTTCCCCGTGGCACGATGAGGTCGATATAGTCGGACAATCGGAGCATCTCCTTAACGTCCTCTCGTGTTTCCAATAGCTGGATCCAGCCCCCAGGGATACCGTTGCCTTCGGCCGCCGCCGTTGCGACAAGGTCAAAGAGCGCTTCGTTTGAATACCGCGCTTCCGATCCGCCCTTGAGCAGCACGGCATTGCCGGTCTTCAGGCAGAGCGCGGAAATTTGCACGAGCACATCGGGTCGTGATTCGAAGATCGTACCGATCACGCCGATGGGGCAGGAAACCTGAAAGAGCTCTAAACCTTCGTCTAACTCAATCGCGGCGAGCGTTTTCCCAACGGGATCCGGTAATTTCTCGACGTCCTTTACGCTCAGGATCATCTCGTTTATCTTCGCATCGTCCAGGATCAGCCGATGGAGAAGCGCTTGGGACATCTTCCCCGCCTCTACCAACTCGCGAGCAAGGGCGATGTCTTTGCTATTCGCCGCCAGTATCGCTTTCCGTTTTGCATCAAGCGCTTCTGCGATTTGGAGCAAGGCGCTGTTCTTCTCAGCCGTTGTCGCGCTCCCCAATTTAATCGAGGCTGCACGCGCCATCTTCGCTTTCTCTACTATTCCGGTACCAGACGCTAATCCGGGGTCCTTACCCTGTGTCATCTTCGTAACCTCCTCGGTTATAGGAATGGTATGATCTCGTGATAGATTATCTTATGTACTGCCCGCCGTCCAACGGTGCTGCCGTCCAGAGGTCCCAGCTATCGTCAGGAAGTGGCTGAAGATTGTTCATTTCGTACTGATCCCGGTTGGTGTTATAGGTATCATAAAATCCGTTCTCGACCTCGTAGACCTCACCCGTTTCGGGATCGTACACGCGTTCGTTACCCAGGATCGCGTCGCTTCGCTTCTCCGCGACGATGTCGTCCACCTTGTTTCTACTCTCCCAGCCGTCCATGATGATGTCCGATGCCTCGCTGAGCGTCTTGCCGGCTTCGAGAATGGCGCCATACGTCTGCGCTTGCTGCTGCATGCAGTTCTGGGCGTATGATTGAGAGACGGTGAAACTCTGCATTGATGCGGCAAGGGAGTTTTCGAGATAGCGGAATTCCTGCTTGGGCGCGGTAATGCCCATAACCTGGAAGCCGTACGCGATATCGCCGCCGGGACCGCCCATTGCGGGCAGAACGGGCGCGACGGTAACCAGGAAAAGCCCTTCTGCTACCGCACCATCCTGGACAAACAATCCTCGTACGAGCTCGGTTGTGCCGCCGGAAATGAAACTCGATTGTGAGGTTGTAGAAATGACTTCAAAGTGCTCCAGCGGCGGTGCCTGCGGCATGAACGACTGCGCGATGCTCGTTTCCGTGATGAGATGGAACTGTTGGAGGAAATTCTCAGGTGTTAGGGGGTCAACCACGGGCATCTCGATATACTGGATTGGATAGCCGCCCATGCTCATGTAGTCGTAGTCAATCTGCTTCTGCTCTTCGCTCATGTAGACCGGGCCAACCTCGCCGAAGAAGAAGACCTGCCGCAGCGGGTCCTGGGGGTCGCGGAGCAAGAACGCGAAATCGGCGCACGAGCCTGCGGTATAAATGTTCCAGCCCTGTGGTTTATCGATCGTGAAGAATCCACCGTTAAAGGTTTCCAAGCTCAGCGCGACGGGTTCTTCAGACGTTTGCGGGGTTTCTGAGGCCCCGCCGGTCTCTGCAACGTCTGATGAAGGTTCGCCGGAGATCTCCGGTTCGGATACTTCCTCCTCGACGCATCCCAAACAGGCAACGACCGAAACGAGCACGATGAGCACAAGAAAAACAGCACGTTTTCTTCTCATTTTCAGCTTCACGCTCCGTTGTTGGTTTTTCTCATTATTTAAGGTTTTCTTTTTTGTTCTGTGTTTTAGTGTTTGGCCAGGAATGCCAAGACGAACCGGGAAAGTTCAGGGAGCTTTTCTGGAATGAGCACGTTATGAGCGACACCGTCCAGTATTACCCACGTTGAGCCTTGGATAGCGTGATGGATCTGTTCGGAGAAGCGGAGCGGGACGAACGTATCCTCGCGACCGGAAATGATCAGCGTCGGAAGCGCGAGCCGGGATAGCCGATCCGCTACATTGAACTCCACACACGCATCAATGGCACGGACAAGAGCAGTGGCGGAATTCATCGCGACCATTTCCTCCTTAACCATTGCGATCTCATCGGCATGTGCAGCGGCGAACTCTGGAGTGACAGTTCGTTTAACCGCATCATCGAAGAATGCCGGGCAACCGCCCGTAATCAGGCTGTTTCGAAGCTTTTTGAACGTATCCTGCAAAGCAGGATCGGTATAGCTAAACGTGGAGAGGAGTATGAGCGAACGAACTTTTTCGGGATGTTCGAGGGCACATTGCTGGGCTATGGCTCCGCCCAGGGAAAGCCCGAGCAGATGGGCCCGTGGGATATCCAGTTCTCGCAGAAACTCACAAAGGTCATCGGAGAATTGCCGGATGGAATACGGCATATCAGGTTTCCCTGAGCGTCCATGGCCTCTGACATCCAGGGCGATGGTCCGGTACTTTTTGGCTAAATCGGGCATCAGCGGCGTCCACAGGCGGGCATCATCGGACAGCCCGTGAAGCAAGATAAGGGGAAAACCAGCCCCTTCTTCATGGTAATTGAGCTCTCTATCAGTTATAGCAACCTTTGGCATTTCAAAGATCTCCTGATGTTTTTCGTTAAAAGAAACCGTTTTTACAGCAGCACTAAATTGCCCCGGTACACGACCTCGGCGTGATCCTTCCGCCCTAAAATCCGCTCGATCTCGCGTGATTGTGCGCCTTTGATCTTCTCGATATCGCTGCTCGAGTAATTCGTGATGCCCTTGGCGAACGCAACACCGTCGGTGTCGACGATGCTCACCGGATCACCGCTCTTGAACTCGTTCTCGACACCGATGATTCCCGAAGCGAGCAAGCTCCCACCATCTTTTGTTACCGCGGATTTTGCACCGTCATCCACTTTAATACTGCCCTTTGGCGACGATGCGAAGCGAATCCAGTGCGCTCGCCCGTTCAGCTTTTCCGTCTTCGGCATGAAGAGCGTGCCAAGCGGTTCGCCTTCTATCACACGCACGAGAACGTTCTCTTCCCGGCTGTTGACGATGACCATGGGAATGCCCGCTTTCATCACGACCTTGGCAGCTTGCAGTTTCGTCTTCATACCCCCAACGCCCGTTCGTCCGCCTTTATCCGCGCCGTGCTCGATCTCCGACGTTAGCTCGTCCACCACTGAGATGAGTTCCGCCTGTTTGCTCCGTTTCGGGTTCGCGCTGTACAGGCCATCGACGTCAGACAAGATGATAAGCAAATCGGCATCGAGATTGCTTGCTACCAACGCTGACAGGTTATCGTTATCGCCCAGTTTTATTTCATCTACGGCCACCGTGTCGTTCTCGTTGATGATCGGGATGACACCGGACTTGAGTAAGGTATCCAGAGTATTGCGGAGGTTGAGATACCGCTGTCGGTTACGGAAGGCTGCATGGGTCAACAGGACCTGCGCGATGATCAGATCGTGTGCGGAGAAATATTTGTCGTACGTGCTCATGAGGATGTTCTGGCCGACTGCGGCCGTCGCTTGTAATACTTTTATGTCGCGCGGTCGCTGCTTGAGGTCAAGCTTTCCGATACCCGCACCGATCGCACCAGAAGTCACTAAAATGACCTCTTTACCCAATTCTTTCAGCGACCTGATCTCACGGGCGATCTTCTCTACTTTGTGCGGATTCATGCGGTAGTCGGCATCGGTGATGCTGCTGGTTCCCACCTTGATGACGATTCGCTTCGCTTGCAAGAGATCCAAACCGCCACGTTTCTCCGATGCGGCGACTGCTGCTGTTTCGCGTGTCATTCCTTGCGTACGCACCTGTTCCTCGTCTCTACCTTATCTCTATCTATGTTACAGAAGAGGATACATAATAAATGCTTTTTTCTCCTGCTTCGCCCCTTCCAGCCCTTTGAGTTCCACGCCGCCTTCGACGCCCAGTATCTCGGTGCCCTCGAATTCCGGCATGCCGCAGAGCAAATGCTGCTCGGGATGTGTGCCCGGCGTGATCTTACAGCTCAGCACGATGCGCTTGCCTGCCGAGACCACGATCTTCAGCCGTTTCGTTGCCGGATGATCTTTTGGTAATACGATCAACGGGGAGTTCACCTCGCGGATCATGTAGAGCACACACCGTAACCCGTTCACTACTGATTCATCTGTGCCAAACCCGGAGGCAACGAGTAAATCTTCAGGACCCAGCCCATACACTATCTCGCGTTCCGGCGTCTCAACGAAGAACTGTCGTTTTTCCCCCACCTTCACGATCGCTAAGGTGCCGGTCGTTCCGCGGACGAGCAGCAGCTCGGTGCTGTTTAACGGGATCATGGTATAGATTAAAATAAAAACAAAAATATATTAAATTAAGAGTATTTGAATTCACAGAGGATGATCGAAGAAAATTTCAAAATATTTAAGGAATTTTGGGAAGAAGAGATAAAAAAAATCGAAAACGCGGTTATCGACAATCGCAGCTCTCGTCTAATCTACAATCAGTTTAGCTTGACCAAAGAGCTGCTCATTATGACAATGACGAAATTTGATTTAACTGCTAAGTTCAATTTAGAAATAGGACTTCTTGACACGAAACTAACTACAGCTCTTGAAATGGCTCATACAAGGTACATGCTCCAAAATCGAAGTTTATGGGTAAAATTAATAGATAGCATCTCAAGAGTAATTTCGAGAGCCCCGAGGCCGTAATAAGCAAAAGTAGATCTCTGACTGTTTGGAAAGTAGCACCGTTAACTATACGGTTCTCGCACAATTTCCGAGCTCACCTCAAAGCTTTCAGCGCCGCATCGACGATAACGTCCTCGACCATGGTAAGTGACGGCTCGAAGCACCGTTCTCGCATTACTAGATCACTTGCGGTTATCCCTGCTTTTATCGCCAGTGTCAGCTCGTTTATCCGCTCTGCAACGGTCTCCTCCGAGATGAGCTGCGCACCGATCAGCTTCTCACTAGCGGCTTCGAAAAGCAATTTCGCAATGATCAGCTTCCGGGTGGGGAAGAATCGTGCCTTAGTGTATTTAATCGCTCTTCCCGCTTTCACTGTCATTCCGTTGCTCCGTGCGCACTCGGAGGTAACCCCGACACTGCCCACTTGAAGGCCCGAGATGGTAGCGACTGTAGGACTTAAACACGAGTCGTACGATGCACTGATGCCACGGAGGTTATTGGTGACGACCCGTGCCTGTATCAAGGCCGTGGACGCGAGTTGACTGAGTCGAGGACGATTGGTGACGGTATCGGTCACCTCGCTGCAGTCACCGAGCGCGTAGACGTTCGGTAAATAAGCATGCCCTTTTTTAACGTGCAACGAGCGATCTACCACGATCCCGCCACTTTCTCCGATCTCTATCCCTGCTTCTCTTGCAATCGACACATTGGGTCGCATCCCCGCCGCTATCAGCACGATATCAGCCGGAATAGCTTCTCCGCCCACTGAGACTGACCCTACGTGTTGTTCACCGTTTAGAGCACTCACCGGTTTACCCAGAATAAACGTCACATCGTTCCGCAGCCATTTCTGCACTACCGAAGCCATATCAGGGTCTAACATGGTCGGGAGCAGCCATGGCATCAGTTCCACGACCGTAGTCTGTAGCCCGTTCTTGGAGAAGGCGACTGCTGCTTGCAGCCCGATCATACCAGCACCAATAATTACCGCGTTGCTCGTTTCCGGTGCAGCCATCGCTGCTTTCAGCCGCTCTCCGTCTTCCCTACCCCATAACGTGAAAACCCCCTCGAGCTTCGTGCCGTCAATCGGCGGAATAAACGGTTTACTGCCTGTTGCTATGACCAGATAATCGTATGGTATCTCCTCGCCAGTATCAACACGCACCATGCTCTTCTCCAAATCTACACTCGTCGCTTCGGTACCTGTTCTAAAGTCAATCCCCTGCTTAATGTAAAACTCGGATCCAAAGAGAACGAGCTCTTTTATACCGTACATTCCCTGCAGCGCAAATGGTAACCCGCAACTTGAGAAGAAGCCCTCAGGCTCTTTCTTTAGCAGCGTGAACTCCAGCTGCTCAGCATCTGCTTCTGCCCGTAGCAAGAGTTCTAAAACGTCTATACCCGCTGCTCCTCCGCCAATTAGCACCACACGCTTCACCATACCGCGTTTTCACCCACCCGTGCTGGATAGGACTTATACAACTGTTAGTGCTATTCGATTTAATACATTGGCTAAAGCGATGAACATATCTCAAATTCAAAGCACAGTCTCTTTCGCCACGGCATAGGTCTCCTCCATCTCGGCTTCCGAGGTGATGCCCACGCTTACCGAGTCTGCATATTTATAGACGAACGAGAACAGCGACTGTGTTGGCTTCAAGCGACCCGCAGCCAACGGCTTTATCGCAATTATCTTTTTATCCGTGGTTTCCAAAGCCTTCAGGGTGCTTTCGTAATCCGGCTCCATGGCATAGCCAGCCGGATTCACTGGAGCGAGATAGACCTCAAAATCAAAGCCCGCATTGTCCAGCTTCTCGATTGTGGCACCGGGATAATGCGTAGCTGCCGCAGGTGACGCGTCCAGAGCACGTATCTCCTCAATCCAGCCTTCTATTCGCGCGTCAAGGGCGTCGCATGATAAAGCGTGTATCGCTATAATTGCGGGCTTTAACGGTCGTATCAGAGCCAAATCACGCTCGAAATGCCGCCCGCTCGGTATCGTTGCGGCAATAAAGAAATCTTCACCTGTTTCCTTTATCGCTGCTGTCAATGCGTTCACCAGCGGTTCGTACACAATGAGTTGCACCGCGTTTACCCCTTGTCGTGCCGACGCGATAAAAAGCTGCTTCATGGCGCGCTCGTCATGGAAGAACCGGTCTCGATACTCGCAGGCTTTCGTACCGAACTGCCCCGTGCCGATGAACGGAGACGTCCCGAGCATGAGTTGGGGGATTTGACGCGGCATTACATGTCCATATAGACCCGCAGCGAAAAATAGTTATGGTTATAAGAGAATAGAAAAAAGACATGAACACCATCTAAGGAGTGCTAAACTATGGTCAGTAAATCGTTATTGTATTCATCGATTCCACAGTTTCTCGAACCTTATGTAAAGGATGCCGTTGCTTTTCCCGCGTTAGAGACCCTGTCCTCAGTGCTGGGGATAAAAGAGGGAGACGGCGAGAAGGTCGTGCTAAAAGCGAACGAGCGGTTAGCGGGCTACAAAGTGCGAGACATCTTCTGCACGACAGAGACGCGGGAATTGCGGCGAGAGATCTTGAAAATCCTCGCATCCTATGCGACGACGCGAAACGGCAAGGAGCTGATTCTTACATGCACGCCCACACTCGACCGGGAGGAAGTGCAGAGGCGGTTTGAGGATGTGCGTGAGGGCGAACGATTGCATGAGCTTCTGGGCGCGGAGAGGATCGCGAAGGTGCGCGAGATCCTTTCTCATGCCGCAGTGAAGAGCCAGAGCTTTGGTAAATCGCCGCTTGTCGCTACTCGCAGTCGCGCGTTGGAAGCAACGCTGCAGGATTTTTACGGCGATTTCGTGCGCATCACTACTGTTGATTCCGTAGCCAAAGCGCACGAGCTGTTGCAACGAGAGAATATTATCCTGTTCGTCGAGGAAGGCGATGAGGAGCGCGTATTTGACGAGCCGGGCATTATACCCATAACCGAAGAAGCTTTGTCGAACATAAGTGAGGTTTATCCCGAGTTCGTAGTCAATTCCTTCGTCGCGAAGCAGAAGGCGATACAAGCAGTGATACGGCTCTTAACCGAGTTTGAGGAGCTGCGGGGCTCATCCCTGTTCAGCGGTATCGCAGTCGAGGATTTAGAAGCAGTTATGAAGCTTTTAGATGGCATAGCAGCGGGTGAACGCGCGGGGGAGACGAACTTTGAGGAGACGCTGTATCGCTGGGAGGAAGCAATCAACAAGGAAGTGGCGCGGATAACGAGGAGCGGGGGCGGTGCGGACGATTTTAAAGGCTACCTGGATGAGGTCGTAGTGAGCATTGCGGATGAGCTGCTGCTAACCGGCGAAGATAAAGATATCCTGTGGGAGAGCGCGTACGAGAACCTGGAGCGTGGCCCGCCGTTCGAATTCTCACGGGCAAAGACGGAACTCCTGCGACGACGGTATACCCGGAAGCTGGACGAGCAGCGGTATTACCGGTCACTAGACTGTGCACAGCTCCTGGAGCAGCGGAGAGAGGCTGTGAGTCGTGCGATTAAACAGCTCTTCTATTTCGATTTTATGCTTGCCGTTGCGCGCTTCAGCCAGGACTTCGGATTGACGGTGCCGGAGCTCATTGAAGACGGCCTGGGCGTGATTAAGGGCCGGAACCTCTTTTTGGTTGACGAGGAGCTCAAAGGCGATGAGAAAGTGGTGCCGATCTCTTATTCGATCGGGAAGGCGAATTTAGGCATCTTTGGCGCGACACCGTATCCCGTAGCCATTCTTACCGGCGCGAACAGCGGCGGTAAAACCTGTCTGCTCATTACGCTCGCCAGTTCGCTCATCCTCATGGAGCTTGGGCTGCCCGTGCCTGCGGAGCGCGCGGAAATGCCGCTGTTACCTCTTTATTTGTACCGGCGGAAGATGATCAAGAAGACCGGGTCGTTTGAATACTCCATGCGGGCGCTGAGCCGGATATTCATGCGGGAAGGCGCGAAGGTCGTGCTCATAGACGAGTTAGAGGCGCTTACCGAACCGGGCGCGATGGGCAGGATAATGGCGTCCGTGTTGAATAACCTGCCGAACGATACGCTGGCGGTGATGATCACGCACCTGATCCACGAATTACTGCCGCATATCAGTATGAAGAAGGTGCGCGTGGACGGTATCGAGTCCGAGGGTTTGGATACTGCGGGCAATATCATCGTTGACCGCCAGCCGATGTTCAATCATATCGGATCGAGCACGCCGGAACTGGTCATAACGAAGCTCCTGGGCCGCGTACGAAAAACCGAGTTGAAAAAGGTCTACGAAGAGATACTGAAGGTGCTGGAGAAGGAGCGCGAAGAGTGGAGTTGATGTGAGTCGATTTGAAATGACCGCGATCTTGGTTCGTTTCTCGACGATTCTCGATGAGCTACTCTATAGTAGGCTCCTTATTTGGCGAGCAGGATGAGTGTCTTTAACGTCACGCGAGAATCTCAATTAACTCGCCTTTTTGTGTCCACGGTATAACATGATCCACATATGTCCCCAATAAATCGAATCGTTTAGTATCCCATACATCCAACTCATCATTATATATGACTGCTGTTTCCTTTTTTTCTTCGTATTTCTTTTTAATATCTATTGATTTTACTGCAGCAGAGTCCACTACAATACTCGCCCTATAAGGATGAGCGGCATGAAGTGCATCTAGGAGAAAATGACCACTGCTCAGTACAAAATCAACGGTGTGTTCTACAGCGTAGCCTTCTATTTTGACATTATCATCATGAGGTATATCCTCTTCAACTAAAAATTTATCCACCATTTCTCTAAACCTCGGAGGAGTATATGGGTGAATGGTGTATGTCAAATAATTTATCCCGTATAATGCACTAATAATTCTTGTAACAGCATCTCCCAATTTCTCAAATTTTGTTAGTACAAATATCTCCTCTTCGCTGATATTTACTTCTAAGGTGTTAGCGAGCGTTTTTACAATTTCTAGTCGCTTACTTGACTTTTCTATTTCAAAACCAAGGGTAAAAAGTTTAGCGAAAGTTTCTCCCTCATCGCTAATTCTGATGATACCATTGCTCTTCTCACTGATTGTAAATTCGATCAAATCGCCATCCCCACTCATCAATGGCATAATTAATCTACAAGCCTTTTCCCCTTCATCTTCAATTATTATTTTCTCTTGAAACCAATCTACGGTATTTTTTTTTATTATATCACAAAAGCTCATATCCCCCACCCGCCTTTAAGTAAAGGATAATATGACCCTCTCCTCTTAATATTACACTCTCTTAAAAATTCCTGTAGACCTTTGTTAACATCATCTGTTGGTATGTTATCCACCGGATATATCTCTTCTCGGCTATTGTCAATATCAATGTAATGCTTATGGGGATCTCCAAAAGTAATTATGCTTCCATTACTTACTCTTCCAACATGATGGTAGTCAAAACGTCTTACGACTTTATCCTTAAATACTAACGAAAAGCTATATCTCCGATGTGCTGTGCCATATAATGCCAACAATTCCCCATTTTCGCATTCCACCGCTGCTTTAAATTTCATAAATTTCCCTTTAGTTTCCCATTTTAAATTTTCATAAACCCACTTTTCACATCTATATAAATAATCTAAGTAGTCCGTCGTTATTTCTTCTACCATTTACCTCCCCCCCGAAACATCCCTCGATTTTTAAATTTTGATAATTTTTACACTTCGATAGTTTATTTGTCTTTATCTTTATATTCTTGTCGCTTTTCACACGACCTGAGCAAAGATTGAAGGAAGCACTCCGATTTTGAGCTTGAGGGATGTAGAGCAATTTCTTTAAATCCTCTCGGATATCTCTTTTAACGTTTTTCTTGATTGTATGTGCAGTTAAAACGGCCACCTTAAACCCCTGACTTAAACTTCTTCCTTAGCTTTTTGGGTCGGGGGGCGGGGATCTTGGCTCATGCTTCGCTGATAAAAACGGTTACGGTACGTTCGGCAGGTGCGTGGTTATGTCTGTATAGATAGGCGACAGAATACCTAAAGGGACGCTCCGTTTGAGAGATTTTATTGAACCAGATTGTTTAGTTCAGAGAGAAAAGTCCACCTGCATTATCAGGGCAAGTGATTGTTGTGGCTGGAAGCAGTCAAGACAAAAATAAATGAGCCGCATAATTTTATAAACAAAAAGTGCATCCTATCGAGTATGAATAAGTTTATGAATAAATGGGGATTGACATTAAAGGTCTTGGGCATTGTTGCCCTCTTGCTCATACTGAAACTAGGTATTGACTTCTTTAATCTCGATGTGGCTACAGCAAGTGGCGAATGGCCGAGAGCAATAACTGCTCTTGTCGGTGGAGTGGTTTTTACGATCGCTATTATATTTGCGGGGACGCTTACCGATTACAAAGAAAGCGAGAAGATACCAGGAGAACTGGCTACGTCTATAAAAGCCCTTGACAAGGACAGCAAACTTATACACATGGACGATAGAAAAATCCCCGAAGATCTGCGCTCCCATATCCGCGACCTCATCCGTACGATAAATGCAAACTTCAGAAATAATGTCTGGGAACTAGGCGAAATAAACGCGGCCATGGATGCAATAAACGAGGATATCAGTCGCCTAGCAGAAAAAGGCATAGCTCCTCAATTCATTGTAAAGCTGAGGACTGAGCTTATCACCATCGATAAGATTTCAAATCGCATAAAGACCATCACGGGGACGACATTCATTCTCGCGGCATACGGCTTTGCAGAACTGGCGGTCGGCGCTGTGTTGTTGCTCCTACTGGTTATAAAAATCGAACCATACTATGTCGGGCTTGCTTTTATTGGCGCTACGTCCGCCCTGCTTATCGGGATCATAATGCTGATAGTGGATATGGATAATCCCTTCGAAGTGGGGAAAAACACCTACGCCGATGTGGACCTGAGCCTTCTCTGGGAACTTGAAGAGGATTTGAAGAATAAATAATGTCCGTTAAACGATTACAGGACGTCCCAACGTCGAACAGCCTCGGCGTATGAATTAACAGCGAATACAAATTTATCGCCCGTGTCCCTCTGCTACCGCGGAGGAACTCCAGCGATACAAGAACCGGATACCGGTGATGTGGATGTATTAGGATTGCCTTGAGATTTTATGAGACACACCTTTAACGTTGCGACCACGATTTCCCGGTGCTTTCGTTGAACCTTTATAAAGAGGAAATCAAACATAATGTAAATGGGCATAGCGGCCATAGCGACGGGGAAACTCCCGGACCCATTCCGAACCCGGCAGATAAGCCCGTCAGCGTTCCTTACTGTACTGAGTTGCGCGAGCACTTGGGAACTCTGGATCGCTGCTATGCTCACTACCCTTTTCTTCTGAAGCAATGCGTTCATTGACGGAAAGTAAAGTAACAGAACAATGAAGGTTAGCTTTTGAAGGTTTCCTTTCTTCCTTCATTTATCGTATCTTTAAAACCTCTCGGCACCACCTTAGTAATGTACCATCTCTATACAAGACAATGCACTGGTCGTTAGCAATCGCACAGGACATCGTATCGAAGCGGAAAGAGCAAAAGCATGTTGTTGCCACCGGTATTACGCCATCGGGCGCTATTCACGTGGGTAATCTGCGGGAGATAATAACCGGTGACGCCATATACACTTCGCTCAGGGATATGGGTGTGGACGCACGACTCATTTACATCGCGGACACGTTTGACCCGTTACGGCGACGATACCCGTTCCTCCCTCCGGAATACGAAGCGCATGTGGGCAAGCCGCTGACGGAGATCCCGGACCCTGAAGGACGCCTGCCTTCATATGCTGATCACTTCTTACAGCCGTTCCTCAGCTCTCTGGACGAGTTGGGCATAGAAATCGAGGTTTTCAGGGCCGACGAGCTGTATAAGGCCGGCCGATACGTGGAGATGATAAAGGAAGCGTTAGTGCGCAAGGAGGAGGTATCGCGGGTCATAAAGGACGTTTCCGGGAGGGACCTGCCAGAAGAGTGGTCACCCTTCAATCCGCTTTGTGAGGTGTGCGACAGGATCAACGCCGCGGTGGTCAAGGATTACGATCTCGAGAAGGAGAAAGTGTATTACGAGTGCAAATGCGGGCACACGGGCGTTGCTTCGTTTACCGGCGGTGGTAAACTGGCGTGGCGAGTGGATTGGGCAGCGCGGTGGAAGATCTTTGGCGTTACCATCGAGCCGTTTGGCAAGGATCACGCTTCGCCCGGGGGCTCGTTTGACACCGGCACGCGACTATCCGAAGAGATATACGCGTACCCTGCGCCGTATCCTATCCCGTTCGAGCATATCCTCTTGAAGCTGCAGCAGGGCGAGGGCACGACGAAGGCGAAAGTTACCGCGATGTCATCGTCCCGGGGCACGAATGTCCCCGTGCATGAGATCGTAGAGGCTGTACCACCGGTAATTTTAAAGTATGTCATATCGAGGGTGCGACCGGAGAAGCATATAGAATTTAACCCCTCGTTACCGTTGCTCAACCTGGTCGACGTGTATGAGCGCGAGATCGGGAGTATAGGAAGCGGCATTGCGGGAACAATTCCGTTCCGTCATCTCATCACGCTTGTGCAAATAGCCCGTGGCGATGCCTCGGAACTCCTCACGGTTATTAAACGGAGCGGCTACGAGCTTCATGAGGATAACGACGAGGAGATAAAGGAGATAAGTAAGAAAGCGCGGTACGCGGAGAACTGGCTGCGAACCTACGCACCGGAGAACGTGAAGTTCGAAGTGCAAACGGCGATATCAATAGAGGAATTAAACGAGTTGTCTGCAGCTCAGAAAGAGGCGTTGAAGCTCATGGCACTGGAGTTACAGACAGGCACGAATCTGAATGCTGCTGACTGGCACGATAAGATCTACGAGGTAGCCTCCATCGTCAACACGGAGCCAAAGGAGATTTTCAAAGCGATTTATATCGCATTATTGGGGAAGCCCTCAGGACCACGTGCAGGCTGGCTGCTTGCCTCTCTGGATACTGAGTTTCTAAGGAAACGGTTTGAAGCTGTAGGAACGGTCTAAATACGGTTTTTGAACTTCTCATGCGTTCACCCGCATAGCCAGCCATCCACCCATTCATTCATCACGGAGCTAAAAAAATCCGCTTCTCAATGCGTCTATCCAATACCGTACGAATCCCCCGATAAAGCTCCCGATTTGACTCGCGGACATGTCTTCGGGAATGGGCGCGTTGCCAGAGAGAATGGGCAGCAGGAAGAACAGTGCAATTATCACCAGTACAATGATCGCTATGATCTTCACCTTTCTCTTTCACCTCCTTTTCCTTCTTTCACTCACTCACACATACAACCGGATAAGGTCTCCCCTCTTCGTAATTCCATTCGTTCTTATAGCTAATAAAAGCTATCGATCGATCTAGTGCACACACCCGCGAATTTACCTTACCTCCCGGTATTGGCTCCGTCGTGATTGGCGGTTTTACGGGAGACGAAGAGAAGCGGGAAGATTATGTCGCTGAGACAGCAGGGTAACCAAACAGAAAGGAACAAAAACAGCCCTATAATGACGAGGGTAAGCCAACTTACCGTCTCTCCCAGGGCCATGATGATATGGAATGCCGACGCCCAGGTGCTCAACAACACGTGTCCCGCATGGGGGAACTCGGTTGTCGGTCTCCAGTACGCAATAGCAATGCCGAGAAGGGCAAGCGGGTTAACCAGCCACCACTTCTCGATAAAGCCGATGTGGAGTCCTGGATTCGGGAGCTGAAGTAAGATCTCACCGGCAAAGGGCACGAGGGAATCGCTTAGCGTGGCTATGCCAACAGAGCCGATGTAACCAATGATGATGACCGCCACGCCCTTGCCTCTGTATAGTCTGTACATGCCCGCAGTGACGAGCGCACTCAACAGGACGTGAATCGGGTGAAGAGTATAGAATATTTGTTCAGCCGCGGGTTGCGGGTAGTGCACGGCCAAAAGCACGATAATGATGCCGGTAATGGCACCGAACGCCGTGAACGGAGCGTGTCTCAGCAGCTCATGGGTGATAAGCTTTGACAGCTCCTCTGTTTCTGTGCCGAAAGCCTCATTACAATGCCCCATCTATCACGCCCACCCGTATTTCTTGATTGTGCTCTATCTAATTCTAGGGATTGTTAGCGTTTAAATAATTTGGCGAATCTATGATGTGTTTTTTTCAGGTATAGTCGTGTTTTAAGAGGGGTATCAAAGAGCTATCGAGAATAAAGGGAACTGCTACGATCGTTCCCGGCGACGAGGAAAGAAGGTTTACGTGACGTTAGTTATCGCTTGAGGGAGAGGGAGTTACGTAAATGGTTAAATATGCAATATCACACTTTATATACTATAAAGATAAAATAGATAATAGGTGCGATAAATGGCTACAAAAATAGCGCTTTTTAACCATAAAGGTGGTGTTAGTAAGACGACTACAACCTTTAATCTTGGATGGATGTTAGCGGAGCAAGGCAAAAAAGTAATGCTAGTCGATGCTGATCCACAGTGCAATTTAACGGGTTTAATACTTGGTTATAAGTACGTTGAGTTAGAGGACTTTTATGAAAAGGGACACGATAACAACCTACGGGATGGATTAGCACCTGCTTTTGAATCTATGCCAAAGTTGATTGGCGCTGTCGATTGCATTAAGGTTGATGGGCGAGATGGATTGTTTTTATTACCGGGGCATATCAGATTGGCAGAATATGATGTAACTCTTGGTATTGCACAAGAACTTACTGGATCTATTCAAACATTAAAAAATTTGCCCGGTTCTATAAACTATCTATTGAATAAAACAGCTGTTAAATATGGGATAGACTATATATTAATTGATATGAGTCCGAGTTTAAGTTCAATCAACCAGAATTTACTCATGATTAGCAATTACTTCCTTGTTCCAACTAACCCTGATTACTATTCTGTTATGGCTATAGATTCTTTAACTACGATTTTAAAGAAATGGAATGCTTGGTCTAAAGAAGCTCAAAAAATGTATATCTTAAAGGAGGCAGAATATCCATTTCCAGAGATAACACCAAAATTTTTAGGAACAGTTATTCAGAAATATCGGTTACGGGGGGGAAAACCGTCCAAAGGTTTTCAGCATTGGGTAGATGAAATAAATGACATGGTGAAAAAACGATTAGTGCCAGAATTGACCACCCAAAAAATGATTTTATCTGAAGAAAGTTACAGAACAAATGGTATTGCTTCTGATTACTGTTTAGCAACAATACCTGATTTTAATACGTTAATTGCAACATCACAAGACGCGCAAACGCCTGTGTTTTCACTAACACGAGAGCAAATTGAACATGTGGGTATAGTACTCGATAAAAGCTTAGAAAGTGTTGAAAGCTTCCATGATATATTTGATGAATTGGCTAAAAAAATAGATGGCTTGATAAATTATGAAGACGGTAATTAGTCAATTCCAAAAAAATATCGAAAGAATTCGCAATTTGCACCAAATTTTTAGAGTGATTAACTCAGGAACTACAAGGGCAATTGATGTATCCGATGTTTTAAGAGCTGAATTAGTTCTAGCTGTAAGTGCATTTGATCATTATATACACGAAATAGTAAGAATAGGCATACTTGAAACTTTTCAGGGGTTACGTACTGAGACGCCATCTTTTAACAAATTTAGTGTTTCAATGAACTGCCTACGAGAAGCATTATCAAATCCTTCGACTTTGAGTTGGCTGGATGATGAAATTATCGATCGGAATAGTTGGAAAAGCTTTCAGCAAGCCGAAAAAGTGTCAGAAGCAATTCGATTAATCTCGGATTTAAAAATATGGATAGAACTAGGTAGAAAATTAGGTAAAAACCCTGAAGATCTGAAAAGTCAATTAAATCTCATTGTAGATCGAAGGAATAAAATCGCACATGAGGCTGATATGGACCCTTCATACCCAGGAGTGCGATGGGCAATAGATGAAAGTATGGTGGAAGAAGCAGTCAACTTTATAGAAGAAATAGTCGCGACAATAGATGAAATCCTGAGTATTCAATAAGCGGTCCTATATTTCTCTAAACTCACATCAATCCCGATTATATACGCGTAGGGTGCGTACGGTTTCACTTTCCTTGTTTCGGCTATTTCCACCGAATACGATGGGAACTCGTCGCTCATTTCCTGTAGCGTTGTCAGCAATTTCTCCTTCGCTTCTGTCATCGCTATTTCGATAACTTTATGTTTTTCTAGATCGTCTGCAGGGTAGGCGGATTCGAGATCGTAAAAATGAATGATCCCGCCCTGAGGTTTGAGCATGCTCAGTGCTTCGCGGAGGAACAGATACGCGCTCTTCGGCAGGTTCATGATGATTCGATCTGCGGTGTTCCTGAATTGCGTATGAAGCTCACGAATGTCTCCTACCACAGCGTCGACGTTTTGCACGCGATTCAGCGCCATATTTTCCGTAAGATACCGTATCGCATCGGGATTGATGTCGATGGCGGTCACGTGACTCTGCGGTGCGCGTTTCGCGATCTGTATGGCGAAAGGGCCGACACCGGCAAACATATCGATTATTTCCTCCGGTTTTCCGCTCTGAGCCGTCTGCGACGCAACCCTATTTCGTTCCCTGGCCAACCGCGGATTGAAATAGACCTTCTCCAGATCGAGCTTGAATTTGCACGCGTTCTCCGTGTGCATCGTCTCTGTCCGCTGCTCACCAGCGATTACTGCCAGCCGCCGCGTTCGGTACACGCCTTCGACCGCGGAAATACGCTTGGCTACTACTTTGATGCTCCTGTGGAGGCGTATAAGCGCATCGGCGATTTTGTGCTCTTCTTTTTCCGCGGGGACCTCTTCAGTGAGCACGATGATGTCGCCTACTACCTCGTACGACGGTTTAAATCCGACAATATCCTCGATGCTCTTTCTCCGTTCTAAAAGTGCAAATTCGCGCGTGGTTAATTCCGTGCCACCTAGTTCCTCCAATTCTGCATCGGTTAGAGCGCGTACGAGCGGTAGATAAATGAACGTGTCATCAGCGGTTATCCGGGCGTCGGTTCTCAGCAGCTCGCGCTCTCTCAACGCTCGTCTGATCTCTTCACCTCGTCGCTTCGGTGCTTTCACGCAGGGCAGATGATCGGTCTTCATAGCGTCTTCGTTCATTATTAAACAATTCTGTAGCATCTAAATTCTTTTTTACCTTTTATCATACCCGAAGTGTAAATTATTTTTGCGGAGTTACCTTTCGATAACCACGGTGCCGAACGGCAGCCCCTCTCTGGCAAACAAACGAGCCACTTAACGTGTTTACCGTTTTAACGGCTGAATCCTCCACATATATGCTTGGAATTGTTTTCAAAGGGAGAAATGTACAGTATTTATATAGCCTGTATCCAATATTAGTGGGAGGTGAAAATGTCCCCCAAGGTTTGGGTTTAGGTTTTTATGTGGAATTGAGAGCTCAGTGGGACGAATGAGGGGGAGGTATGTATAATGAACGCAGGCACTCTCGATGAGATTATCACTGGAAAAGTTACTATCGTGGATGCAAATAAGGTCTTAAACGAGGCAGCAAAAGAAGGAAAGATCGTGATCCCAACGCCACTTATTAAAACGTCAGACTTTTTTACCAAGAAGACAGGAGCACGTAATATTTATCTTAAATGTGAGACTTTCCAAAGGACGGGTTCGTTTAAGATACGAGGTGCTTATTACAAGCTCTTTAAATTAAGAAGCCAAAACCCGTCTTGCAGCGAAGTCACCGCGGCATCCGCAGGTAATCATGCTCAAGGCGTAGCGTTGAGCGCACAGATGTTAGATCTCGATGCTACAATATTTGTGCCCAAAAATGCACCTGCTTTCAAGCTTCATGCAATAGGAGATTATGGAGCGACCGTAATAGAAGTAGAGAGCCTTTTTGACGGTATAAAGCAAGCGAAACGGCGGGCCAAAAAGCAGTTGGGGCATGAAGATTTTTTCATACACCCGTTTGACGACTATGATATCATCGCAGGCCAAGGCACGATTGGATTGGAAATCTTTGAGCAGATTGTCGCCGAAAGGCTGAAAGAGAATCCGGAGAAAAAGAGGGAGGAGCTCGAAAGGAGCTTAAAGGATGAAGAGTTCACCGTGATAGTTCCCGTAGGCGGTGGTGGGTTAATAGCAGGTATTGCAATTGCGCTCAAAAAGGTTTGTAAGTGTAAAAGAGTGAAAATAGTGGGCGTTCAGACTACTGCGGTGCCGAGTATGGCAAAAGCACGTACTAAGGAAGCGGCTATCAAGAAGGCGAGCACGCAAAAAGAGCAAAAAGGGGGACGGTTATCCGATGAAGAATTCAAGAAAATTGTTGAGTTAAGCGATGACGAATTCGGCTTTACTATCGCTGACGGGATAAAAATTCGTGCGATTGGGCGAAGAACTTTTGAGATTTATCAGAATTACGTCGATGATCTCGTCATGGTTAGTGACCGGCAAATTGCCGGAGCCATTTATAACCTGTTAGTGAGAGAGAAAATCGTTGCAGAAGCCGCCGCAGCCGTCTCGTTTGCGGCCTTACTTTCTGTGCTTGAAGAGCAATATGTAAAGGGCAAAAACGTTATTGTTGTTATTAGCGGTGGAAATATCGATCTCAACTTGCTCGTGTGGACACTGATTCAGCAACATTCGAGAGAATGTTATACCTTCAGAATAGAAGGCGAAGTGGAAGATCGACCCGGTATGCTTGCGGATGTATGTCATATCATTGCAGAGAACGAAGGAGGGATTATACAAGTGCACGAAGATCGAATGAGAAGCGAATTAAATCCGGGCAAAATGTTTATTAGTATTTATGTCGAAGCGTTAGGGAAGAGAGAGCCAGCAGCCATTAGTAACGACATTCGTGCAGCCCTAGAAGAGATACATTATGACTTGAAGGTCACGCGTCTTGAATGAGAAGGCAGTAACTGGTGTTCGCTGCGTAAGAAGTCGTTGTGGTGATAATAAGAAGAGGCTAAAAATGGAAGAGCGATTGAAGGAGGACGACGAGGGGCGGATCGAACGAGCGGAGATTTTGAGACGTTGGAACGTTCACAATAAAACGGTGCTCGATATCGGGGTCGGCCCGCTGGCGATTATTGCGGCCAGAGATTTCAACTGCACCGTCATGAGTATAGATGTGGCTGAGGATAAGCTCCAAGAAGCCGAACGGGATGTCGAAACTGAAGGATTGGCGGCACAAATAACCGTTGAATACGGCGATGCGACCGCGCTTTGGTATCCTGACCGAAGTTTTGATGTGGTAATCAGTTACGGGGCTTTGCATCATGTCGCAAAGGAAAGCCGGAAGAAGTTTATTCAAGAGCTAAGGCGCGTAGCAAAGGAGACGGTTATTATCGTTGAATTGAACGCACGAGGCTTCAAGCATATTCACGAATTCGACGATTTCACGCCGGTTGACCTTGATTGGCTGGAACGAGCGATACACCCGTTGGGGGCCGTCGAGAAATATCAGGGGCGATTGATGAACGTCTATGCACTTTCTTTCTGGTAGAAAGAACCGGTACTAAGAGCGAGTGAAACTCATCAGGTTATGCGCTCTTGTTCAAACGATAATTGGAGGGTTATTCCAGTCAGGTGGCTGAAAAGTTTTGACGATTGGGCGCTATTCCTCCTTTTTTACGCCCTTTTCTTCCTCCTCTCCCTTCCCTTTAACGTCCGCTAACGTATACGAGCCGTAGCTATCGATTTTCGGCTCTTTCGTGATTAAATAGTAGGGGACCGCAAGGATGAGCGCAATTCCTGCGACTATGATGAAGATAATTATCCCGATCAGCATGCCGAACCCGATAACCAGCGCAATGAGTGCAAGGATCTCAAAATAGTGGAGCACCTCCAGGATTACTACAACGACAGCCAGAAAGATGAGAACAGCGATGATACTGTTCTTCATCTGCCGATCGTTTCCTCGAGCAGGGTGCCGATAACGCCAGAAGAGCCGGACGAACTCGAAGAACGCTGCTGCGTGGGTAAGAACGGCGCCAGGGCGGTTGCTAAATTGTGCAATGTCATCGACTGGATAATAATCTTCCCGGGGCCTCGTAGCGTGGTCAGGAAGAGTCCTTCTCCGCCGAAGAACATCGTTTTTATCCCCTTCACGCGCTCGATGTCATAGCCGACGGTGCCATCCCAGCCAACGACACAGCCGGTATCCACCTTCATCGTTTGCCCGGTTTGCAGATCGAACTCGATGAAATCGCCACAGGCGTGGATAAACGCGGTGCCATCACCGGAAAGTCGTTCTAAAATGAACCCTTCGCCACCGAAGAAGGCGGACCCTAACTTCCGCTGGAATGCGACGCTGAGATCAACGGCATTTTCGGCGCAGAGGAACGCATCCTTCTGGACGATGAACTCTTTGCCAGCCGCAAGCTCTATCGGCTTGATCGTCCCGGGCGCGTTACCACCGAACGCCACAAGCCCCTCACCGCCTGTCGGACTGAATTCCGTTAAAAACATCGTCTCGCCCGCGAATTTCCGCCCGATTGCCTTCATCAAGCCGCCTTTCATCTTCGCCTCCATGTTTATATTCGAACTCATGTACACCATCGTGCCGGCCTCGCCATAGACCGTCTCGCCCGCGCTTAATTCCAGCGTTACCAGTTGCAGATTATCACCCGTTATTTTATATTCCATATCAAACCTCACCACTTGAAAAGAACAGAGGCGTATTTAAAAAGGTTGGTATTCGCGCCACACACAAAACAAACTTTTTTATGAGCGTCTCATGAACTATGATTAACTGTCGAGGTGGTTGAAATCATCGATATACACTGTCATTTGACGTTTAAGGACTACGACGCGGACCGTGAGCAGGTCATAGCGGATGCGAAGCAGGTGCTGAACGGAGTGGTGGTAAGCGGAGTGGAGCAAGAAGACGGGAGGAAAGCATTAGCGCTTGCAGCACAGCACCACGAGTTCATGTTCGTCACGCTCGGACTGCACCCAATCTATGTAGAGCAAAAAACAGATCAGGAGATCGAACGTTATGCGGAATTCATCAGTGAGCACAAGCACGAGATCGTGGGTATCGGCGAGATCGGGCTGGATTACCATTGGATTCGGGACCCGGGGAAGCAGGAGCGGACGAGAGAGGTGTTTGTGGAGTTCCTCGGCTTAGCGAAGGAGTTGAAGCTGCCTGCGATACTTCACTTACGCGGCACCGGCAGCGAGGCAATCGAAGAAGGATTGAAGATCGTTTCGGACGAAGACGTGAAACAAGCGGTGTTCCACTGCTTCACCGGCAAACCAGGCGTTGCGGAGGAGATTTGTGAGGAAGGCTATTACGTATCGCTGCCCACCACAATAGCGCGGAGTAAGAGCATGAGGAAGGTGGCGAAGCGCGTACCGCTTTCGCAGTTATTCACGGAGACCGATGCGCCGTATCTTTCACCGGACGATGACGAGCGCAACGTTCCGCAGAAGGTGCACGTAGTGTACGAGGAGATCGCACGCCAAAGAAAGACAGATGTGGAGCCGGTGAATGCGGAAATAGAGCGTAACTTCGAGCGGGTTTTTGGGGTTGCGTCACGAGGTTAAATCGCAATCACTGACTGAGCCGGGCGCTGTTATCATGCTTTTGGCGACATCACCAAAAAACTCGTGCTCACAAGCCAAACATTAAAGGCCACAGGGGTTGCCGCCTTACCGAAGAGCAGTCGAAATTGTGGACACAGCAAAAAATAAGCGAACCAAAGAGTCGACGACATCGTAATGAAACATGTCGGTGCCAAGCAGTGCTTCGTTTCAGAATCGCGGTCACAGCCATTGGCTTAGGTGCCGGTTCAGAGCGATAAGAACTGCTCATTTGCGTATAGCTCTCTTTATATCGAAAAGCTTTTGATACCAACTACGTATAATGGCCTATAGATGGTATTCTCCAATTTACTGAGTGTTAGGAGTGAGGAGGCCAAACTATGGTAGGGAAACTGAATGGAAGAAACGGAAGGGTCTATTTCGTGCTCATAGGGATTATGGTGACTGTGTTGGTGGCATGCACGTTAAGCGGTGCGGGAGGTGGCGAAGCAGAAGAAACGCCAGCCCCTCATATCGAGGCTGAGTTATCAGAGATATCGACACAGGACTCCTCAAGCCCGCTCGGCTCCAACACTTCGTTACAAGCACAGATAGATGAAATTCTCGATGAGAAGCCCGTATTCCTCTTCTTCTATTCCGACTGGTGCCATTTCTGTCAGCAACAGATGCCCATAATAGACGAGCTAGAAACGATATACACAGAAAAGCTCTTTTTTATTCGCATTAACGCAGATGAACGCCCTGAGGCTGTGGAGGCATTTGAAGTCGGTGAATTCCCGACTATGTTCATCATCACCGGGAAAAACGATGCAGGATATATCAGGCAGAAACTTTCAGGGTTTACCGGCGAAGTAGAGTTACGGGAGCAGATCGCTTCTGGGATTGCCCTTGAACCCGAGGTGAGTGCCCCTGATCGTGTGGTCACGGGCGAGGTCGCGGTTACCGAAACCAGCAGTACGTGCGATTCCTGCAGTGATTGCACGGAAAAATTGAATAAAGGTGGGTATGATGCGGTTATACTGACGCAAGACATCCTGAATCACTCCGGGAACTGCATAACCCTGTCGGCAGATAACGTCATCTTTAACTGCTCTGGACATTTCATTAGTGGTGATTTACCTGCTGCACCTTTTAATGTCGATTACGGCATAAAGCTCACGGGCGATAATAACGCCGTCACGAATTGTAATGTTGGCTTCTTCTGGTACGGTATATGGCTTGATTCCGCGCGCGGCAACACCATAACAAAAAACAACATGGCTTTGAACGGGTATTCGGGTCTGACACTGACAAATTCGGAGAATAATGAAATTGCCTCAAACACGATAAATTTTAACGGTTATGGGCTGACGATTGTCTATTCTGATAATACGGTAATAGACTCCAATGGTGCCTGCGCCAACCTTATCGCGGATATCTGGCAGGAGAATTCAACGGGCAATACAGGCAGTAATAACACCTGTTATAACGCCCACAACTGGAACGATACGGGAACGGTAGACTGCACGAACCTCTGCTGCTTGGTGCCTACGGACAATATGCACATCGATAAAGATACCAAGTTCTGTCCGGGTAACTACAGCGTCAACGATACCGGAGACACGGGTGTTATCATCATTAACCATTCAGACATAACGCTCGATTGCAACAACGCATCGTTGATAGGGAATCATTCGGGCGTCGGAATTTATAACGACGGCTTTGATAACGTCACGATTAAGAATTGTAATATCAGTTACTATAGCGCCGGAATCGATGTGCGCAATCTCGAAACGAATGCTCTGACCAATAATAAAGTCACCGACAATACGATCTATGGCATCACACTTGAATCGGTTAATGACAGTTCTCTGACGTATAATACCGCGCGGTATAATCGTGATGGCATATCCCTCTGGCATTCGTCGAATAATCACCTGCTGTGGAATGAAGCATGTGCGAACATCGAGTCTGATATTCGTGTTGTTGGTAGCCAAGACAACACAGGCGATTGGAACGAGTGTAACGTCACCGAGGACTGGAACGACAGGGAGACCTCAGGATGCACCTACGCCTGTCAAGTCTGCGATGATTGGGACAAAGACAGGGTTTGCGATGATGCTGATAATTGTCCCTTCGATCAGAATCCAGATCAAGCGGACGGTGATGGTATCCGTGAAAATGACTTGGTGAGTTATTGGCGGTTTGACGAGGGTACGGGTACGAACGCTTCGGATTCCGTGGGAAGTAATCATGGGACGCTGGTCAACGGTCCTGGATGGACGACGGGTATAATTGAGTCCGCAATGACGTTCGACGGCGCGAACGATTATGTCAGTACACCTTTGAACATCGATCAGTCAGGGTCGTCTAATGTTACCATACAGATGTGGGTGTACCCCACCAGCACCTCCTCCGGCAGGCATCAAGTGCTCTGCTCCGACAACGGCGGATATGACTGGTCTGTACTGCGCGATGGCGGCACGTGGCAGGTTTTTACCGGCGAATTGAGCAGAAGTACGGGGTTCAGTGTAGATATAAACACGTGGCAGCACCTTGCGGCCGTTTTCATTCCCGGCACTGGCGTGAAGTTCTATAAGAATGGAGTGGAAGCTCTCATCCCCCATATCGATTATGATACGAGCGATACCACCATTAACATTGGCCGAAATGCGTTTTATGGTGAACACTTCGCGGGTGAGATCGATGAGGTTGCCATTTATGATACCGTTCTGACGGCGGCCGAAATACAGGAGCTTTATAACCGGGGCTTAAGTGGGCATGATTATCTGGGTGACGACGTCGGCGATATCTGTGATAATTGCCCGGATGTCTATAATCCTGACCAGGCAGATTGGCTGGATATCGATGGGTTCGGCGATGCCTGTGATAACTGCTGGTCCAGAGATAATCCCGATCAAAACGACACCGATGGCGATTGTGCGCCATTAAAGCTGGACACGAGCTACTGGGATGGCACGAGATGGCTACAGGATCCGCATTGTGGTGATTTGTGTGATAACTGCCCAGAGGTCAGCAATCCCGATCAGAATGATACCGATGGCGATCTAAGGGGGGACGTATGCGATAACTGTTGGTATGAAGTTAATACGTACCAGGATGATACCGATGGCGATTGCACGCTATTAAAGCTGAACTATACGTACTGGGATGGCTGGCTACAAGATCCGCATTGCGGTGATGAGTGCGATAACTGCTGGAATACGAGCAATCCAAACCAGGAGAATTCGGATACCGATGCGCGGGGAGATGCGTGCGATAACTGCGCTAACGAAAATAATCCGAGTCAAACGGATTGGGATAAGGATGGCGTTGGCGACGCCTGTGATAACTGCTGGGATGTGCCCAACCCTGACCAGAAAGATTGGAATAATGACGGTCTTGGGGATGCCTGTGACTGCTGGGATGGGTTTAAGGGACCCAACGAGACAGGCGCGGATTGCGGCGGAATATGTGTGAAAGCGTGCCCTGCATGCATACCCCTCATCAAAAACGGGGCGACCGGAGATAAGTTCAATATCGTTTTTGTCCCGGATAAGGATTACCAGAGCAATATGACCAAATTCTTCAATGACGTGCTGTTTCTGATCAACAGTGGTTACTTCGGAGCGAGTGAGATTAACACCAGCAGATGTAAATTCAACTTCTATTACTATCCTCATGAAGGCGAGTATGTGCCTGTTTGCTCCAAATGGATCCTGCCCAAGAACTACCATAGTGATTGTTCGTTCGCAGCTACCTCGGTGATTGTCTTTACGAACCTGAGCAAGCGAGCGTGCTCAAGCGGAACAGTACTTTCTACCGAGAATAATGACCCGAGAACAGTCGTTCATGAAACAGGCCACAATATCTTCGGCATGAAGGATGAATACTGCTGTGACGGGTCGTATAAACAATTAGCCAATTTGTCGAATATATACTCGTCAAATGCAAATTGTCAAGCTTTATCGTCGAATCCAGCTGGCTGTTTCGAGTTCTGTCCGGCGATCAAATGCTGGCCCAATACTGCGGCCGAGGAACAGAACTGTAAGAACTGGTATCTCAATAGTAATTGGCCGTGGGCTGCCAACTATTCATGCAATTGTACCGAATACGCCAACATAACGGGGATGGATCCCAGCAAATGTACTGCGATAGCGCCTGGAAATTGCCCGGATGTGTGGCAAGGCTATTGGCAAACTCGCGGCGTGGTGGATATGAATGCGTTGACCATACAATCACCCAACTGGTGCAATTACCGAGGGTCCGGTGTCAAGGAATGCTGCGATAGCGGTTGGTGGAAGTCCGACCCGGACAGCTGCTACATGACGAATGGAAACGTTTTTGAGCTTGATTGCCACGCGCGGGTGATAGACAAACTGGACTCAAAACCCGCCTGCACCAACCCCGGATCGACGGCTTTTGGATCTTCACCGCTATCCGTACTGGAGGAAGAGACTATGACAAAAGTAGTGATTCTCGATTACAACATCAAGAACTCCGAAATAACGCTCCTCGATTCGCGAATTGTATATAACGAGCCGCCGAACCATTTCACGGAGTATGGAGCATTTCAGGTGAGCGCGTTATCGTCCCAGAACGAGGTATTAAGAAGCATTGTATTGGAGGACCCCCGGGAATTTAGATTAGCGAATGTCGAGAATTTCGAACAGGGGATGATGATGGGTGATGACATTAACTTTACGGTAATCCTACCGTTCGTAGACCTGATGAAAGCCGTAGAGGTGCGTGATTTTGAAACCACCGCACTGGTTCATACAGCTGATTTATCAGAGGTCGTACTTGATTTCTGCCAAGGAGTCGGGTATAACGACCCTCAATGCGTGATTTCAGATCTTGATGACGATGGCGTTACAGATCAGGAGGACAATTGCCCACTCACCGCTAATCCTGACCAAACCGATTCGGACGAAGATGGCGTGGGAGACGCGTGTGAAGAGGTTTCTTCAATTGGTTTCGACACAGAGGGCGGCTCGTACCCAAGCATCGCCGGCACGCACAACGGGACGATCATACCAAATACAGATATGACCGTGAGCAAACTGTACACCTACCCAAGTCCGGGCACCGGCGGGCATACCGAATATGTAAAAATCTGGAATGGAACGGAAACGCTTGTGGAAACGGAATGGAACGGCTATCAGGGAGATTGGCAGAACATTACGTTCGACGGCCCTGTCGTCCTGGAGGCCAATGAGACGTATTACTATACCATTGCCACAGGCTCCTATCCCCAGATCATCCATTCGCCGGAGTCCGATGCACCCGGAGGGACGATAAACTGTACGGAATTTATAGACCTGAATGGACGAAGATACACCGATTGGATACCGGCGATACGACTAGATTAATGAGAAAAAGGAGGCAGAAAAAAATGAGAACAAACAGAGGATTGATTGTTGTAGCTGCGTTGACCGTACTGTTGCTTGCGATCGTTACGGGAACGGCAACGGCAACCACCTATTATGTTGCCCCTACTGGCAATGATTCCCATCCTGGCACAATCGATCAGCCATGGCAGACGATCCAGCACGCCGCTGACACACTGACGGCTGGTGATACGGTTTATATCAGAAGTGGCACCTACAACGAGCATGTGCGCACGATGCAGAGCGGCAACCCTACGGACGGCTCCATCGTCTTTGCCGCCTATCCAGGCGAAACGCCGGTAATTGACGGTACCGGTGTGACCGAGGCAAATAACGGCGTTATCGTGGATCAATCCTATATTAAACACATCGGCCTTGAGATCTGCAACTGGACGGAAAACGGCATATGGGCGGAGAACGCGGGCTATTTAGAGATTATCGATTGCGTCGTACACGATGTCGGCTATGGTATTGGCGTCGCCGATGGGACGCATGACTTCGCACTCACTCGCGTCGAGATGCATCACTTCGACTACTATGGCTTTGACGCTTCTCCGTCCGGCGGCGCTGACTGCTACAACGGGACCTTTACCGACTGCAGTGCGCATACGTGGCGGGACCCTGAACTCGGTCATGAGTGCGACGGCTTTGCGCTCAGTCATGAAGGGAACCAGCACGATTTTGTACTGATCCGCTGCGAGGCCTATACTGTCGGTGATGGTTTTGTCTTTGGCGGTCGGGATATTACCGTGAACCGCTGTTCTGCTCATGATGCTGAAGTGGGGTATAAAGTCTGGGGAGATAACACGACCCTCGTCAATTGCCTCAGCTATCACAATGAGAACGCAAATGTGGAGTTGGACTGGGACGAAGCGCCCGGCACGACCACACTTCAGAACTGCGACTTCGTCGATACCCAGACATATAATATCTGGATCGAGAATTCCGGTGACTCGCTGTGCATGTATAACTGCATTCTTGCCGGTGGTGACACCCTTGGGCTAGCATTTGAAGAGCGGGATGCAAGCAACTATCAAGGGGATTACAACGTCTTCCATAACGATGTTAGTGATAGTGCGATTGTGGTGGGCTATGAGGACGAGTTTTCACTGGATCAGATCGCAGCAGGGGCTTGGACAGTCTATAGCGGCCAGGACGCGCATTCGCTCGTTGCCGTTGACCCACCCACGCAGCTCTTCCAGAATCTGGCTGCCTGGAATTTCCACCTTTGTGAGGGAAGTATCGTCATCGATAACGGCACTGCTCAGGGCGCGCCATCCGAGGACTTTGAGGGGACGCCACGACCGCAGGGTGTCGGGTACGACATCGGCTGTTACGAGTTCATCGCATCGTCAACGAGCTCTTTTGATACCGGCCAAGGCACGTATCCGAGCATCGCGGGCGTCCACAACGGTACGATCACGCCAGATGGTGATCTAACTGTTAGCAGACTTTACACCTATCCCTGCGAAGGAACTGGAGGTCATACCGAATACGTAAAGATCTGGAACGAATCGGGACCGATAGCGGAGGGAAACTGGACCGGTTATGACGGCGATTGGCATAATATAACCCTTAACGTCGTACTCTACGAGAGCGAGACGTACAACTACACCATTCAAACGGGCTCATATCCGCAGATCATCCATGCGCCCAGCAACGAGGTAGAGGTAACAGAAGGAACGATCACCTGCACGGAGTTCGTGGACGTCAATGGGATAAAACATGAGGGCTGGATACCGGCGATACGGTTGGGATCATAGAGCAACAAAAAAGGGACGGATAGGATAAACAAACCATCCCCCCCCCTCTTTTTCTTTTTTTTCTTTTTTTCTCCGTAACATTGCCATCCACGGAGTTAACGATGCCAACGCCTGTGGTAACGTTACCAGCAAGACGTTAATCGAATACCTCTCCGTCAGCTCTCGAGCTTATAAGATGTACGGAATGCCTTCCGCTCTGGGGACGCAGACCGTAAGCGTGAGAAATCTAAGATCCTCTGCGGAGGTATTACTGAGGAAGTGGCCCTTATCAGGCGGTATATAGACCTCGTCTCTGGACTCCACCTCGCTGCGTTCGTCCCCGATATGCATCAGGCCATTGCCGGATAAGAGGTAATATAATTCCTCTGCATCGGGATGATAGTGGGGCTGGATGCTCTGGCCGCTTGGAAGCGTGGTCTCGTAGATTGCGACGATTCTACTCGCACATTCACGGAGATTCACGCCACCTCGTAGTTTTTCAACAAACATCGCCTTCTCGTGATTCTCTCCTTCCATTCTACTCTCTGTTTCATGCGCTTAAGAAGAGATCATCGTTGCGTTGTTCATGGTGCCAGTGACCACGAAATTTGAAGTGGTTAATGGAAATCGAACGGATAGAACGAATGGAACCGGAGAAATAACAGGCCATCAAAAAAATCTGAAAATGTCTGTGCTGTGCTCGAGAAAGCAATAAAAAGAGAGAAGGAGTTTTGAAAGCGCATTAAAGCACCCAAACGTAATCTTTGGTGAGGTTTCTTTTTAAGAAAAGGGTGCGAGGGTTTCATTGCTTCACAACAAACCCCACATTGCCGAGGCAAGCTGCGCTGAGCAAGAAGAGTGTAATTTCGAGCACGTGTTCGAGGTTGAGCTGACGTAAACCACCGATTATCCGGATTAACACATGAATTTTTGCATTGTGTTAAGTAAACTTTGAAACTACCCGGTATAAAGTGATGCTGGTATGGCTTTGATCCCTCTATGATACCTTTTAGTGTTGAACCA